>PEAB01000094.1 GCA_002753395.1 Nitrospirae bacterium MYbinv3
TCTGTAAGCTATTGAAATACGCATTAAATACCGGCGCTAATTCCTGGCTATCCACATTGTCCAGTACATTTCTTATCTGGTTGTCTTCAGGGATAGAATCTACTTTAAATAAGGTCTTTAGATTATTCCGTCGATGTAGTTTCTCCAAGTTTCTCTGAAATTGAAGCATGGATGGTTCCTGAAAGAACATCATAGCAAAGGCTGACATAAATACGTTATGTATGCTGTATTTTATCTTACCCTTTTGTCTATACTCCTGGAACTTTTCCAGGATAGCGGAAAAGACTGTAACCAAAGCGCCAAACGACAGATGCTTCTTTATCTTCATGTATAAACGTAGCATAATGATATATAAAAAGTCTAGTGACAAATTTTGTCACTCGTGTGTCTTTTTTGCAACAACAAACATTGGCTGTACTCAGGAGGGACATCGCGAAAAATTTCTTTTACGCTCTTTGAATAACCTCATATAAAGCCGAACAATGTTTTCACTGAGAATCGCTGCCATTAATGGTAATATTCACCCGTATGTAGTAAGAATGGAGGGCTTTGCCTGCTGTCGCAGGGGTTTGCAACCCCCTCCCTCAGACCTATTTATCCCTGCTTGGTGGCTGCCACGTACTGCGTAGATGTATCTTTGTTAGAAACGCAAAGGTCGCCTGTATCTTCCACCACTGGTTAAGCTGATGATAACCCAGTGGCTCAAAGATGGCTGCGATCAACAGTTTGATCAGGTCTGCCCTGTTGCGGTACAGACCGATCAGCCAGGCATCGCCGATTATGGCGCTTAGATTGCTTAAGGCACAACCTCCAATTATCGTTAATAATGACGACATCCAATAACTAAAACTCAACAGTTGTGTGACGGACAAATACCCTATGGCGGCGTACCCAACAAGCTCTATAAACGGGGTTATTGTCTCAAAGAAGAAGAGATAGGGCAGGGTTACTAAACCTAAGGTCTTGAAACGATATCTAAAAAACATGTGCCTGTAAACCTTCAGGCTTGATAATAAACCAACATGCCATCGCCGTCGCTGGCCTGCGAGTTCAGTAAGCGTTGAAGGCGCTCCTGTAAAAAAAATAGGACGCACCAGTTGAGTTATTTTATAGGGTGTGCCCTGCTGCAGGTGGTATTCATGCAGCCGAAGGACAAGCTCCATATCCTCGCCTTTTGAAAACTTCTGATAGCCGCCTAATTGCAGCAGCATAGTCTTTTTAAAAATCCCTGCAGCGCCGGATATGAGAGGGGCGGCGTTGAGGGCGCTCCAACCCAAACGCATCATTGAAAACGACCGTATGTACTCCAGTACCTGTATCAGATGGATGAACTTATTTGGAGTGGCTAGGTCATCTATAGTGCCAGATTCTACGTTACTGCCATGATATATCCTTATATGTCCGCCTACGGCAACAACGTTTAAGCTCTTAGACTGTATAAAGGGTTGAACCATATAAAAGAGCGAATGCCTCTCAGGTATGACATCGGCATCCACGATGCAGACCAGCTCGTTGGATGCTAAGTTTATTGCCGCATTTATAGCATCTGACTTGCCTCCGTTGTCTTTATCCACTACCCTCAAATTAGACATAGTCTGAGAGCTAAAAACGGCTCGAACCCTTGCCGTTGGTATGTACTCTTTATATACCACAGACATATGGATTAATTTATAAGCTGCCTTTAGCGCCTCCATCGTATTGTCCTTTGAACCGTCATTGACCACTATGATCTCAAACGAGGGATACTCCTCGGCCGCTATAGCTGCAACAGTCTTTACTATCACGTCCTCTTCGTTATAGGCTGGCACTATCAAAGTAACAGCCGGTAATTGGCTTGCATCCCTTACTGGTGCCGTCCTAAGCTCTGTCTTGATCACATAAGCGCCTAAGAGTATTAGTACAACATGAAATATGTAGTACGAGGCAAAATATGCATTAATTATCACGATAAAATAATCCATCTATTAACTCCTCCTATATCTACATACTAACATAACGATATCGATGCTTTCTCTATCTATTTACCTACCCACGTGGGTTAATGCTAGGGTGAGCTTAGATGTCTTTACCCTAACTAAGCCCTCCCATCAAGGGTGGAGTTTGTTTCTATTACCCACTCAAAGTTGGCAAGAGCCACTTAACTCCACTCCTCATTTTTTTTGATTACACTTCAGCATGCCTTCTATTTACATAACTGAAATATTATGCTATTCTCTGTATATGCAATTATATCAAAGATTTAAGGAGTTATTATTATGAAGAATGTATCCATTGGGACCAAAACGTTGATACCAATTGTGTTGCTCACCTTCCTAGGTATTATAACCACGGTGATTGTTACTGTAAAATTGTCAAAACATCTTGTGATAAACGAAATAAAAGACGGCGCTATAAAAGGGTATAAGGATACCGTGTTAAATGCGCTTACCACAATGATGTTGGCTGGCAATATTAAGGAAAGCAAAGGGCAGTTTATCGAGCAGATGAACAACATAATCAATATAAAATTACTAAGGAGCGATGCCCTAGACAAGGACTATGGCAAAGGAGGCGCTGGTGAATATGCCTCTGACTCAGTTGAAAACGATGTGATGAGAACTGGATTTGAGAAGGTTGTTATTGAAGGAGAAAACATCCGCGGCGTTTATCCCTATATTGCAAGCAGGAATTTTATGGGGAAGGACTGTCTGGGCTGTCACAATGTTAAAGAGGGAGAGGTGCTAGGAGCCGTGAGCGTTACGGTTTCGATGAGCAAGACGCTGGAAAGACTTACTAAGATAGAGTACATATTCATAGCCTTAGGCGTATTTGGATTAGTAGTTGTAATCCTGGTCTTTACATTTACATTTAGAGTGACACACAAACCTCTGGTTGATTTGGCAAGGGATCTAGAGTTAATCTCATCAGGAGATCTGAGCGTTCGTTTTGATTATGATGCACAAGATGAGGTAGGAAAACTGTCTCAAGGGCTTAACCATATGGTTACAAATCTACGTGACATCATCGCAGAGGTCAAAGATGCAGCCGATGCCCTTTCGGGTGCAAGCAACAACCTAAAAGGCAGTTCAAGCAAAATGTCAAACGAGGTGGTAAATCAGGCAGAGCGCACGACACAGATAGCCACTTCTATAGAAGAGATGTCCCAAACGGTCGCTGACATAGCAAGAAACATTTCAGATATAACCACGTCGGCAAATCATACTGTAGATATAGCCCATGAAGGCGCAGATGTGGTGGAGCATACAGTGAACGAGGTGAAAAAGATTGACGAGACAGTCAGAGAATCTGCCACATTAATAGAATCTCTTGGCGTACGTTCCAATCAAATTGGGGACATAGTTAAGGTGATTAACGATATAGCGGATCAGACCAACCTCCTGGCCCTAAATGCTGCAATAGAGGCAGCCAGGGCAGGGGATCAAGGAAGAGGATTTGCCGTTGTTGCTGACGAGGTAAGGAAACTCGCTGAAAAGACGTCAAAGGCAACCACTGAGATAAGCTCCATGATAACAACGATGCAGAGTGAGACTAACAAGGTCATTGTTTCTATGAATGGAAATCTGCAGAGGGTCAATGACGGTGTTACGTATTCAACACAGGCAGGCCGATCCCTCGAGGGTATCTTAACCAGCGTAACCACCCTACAGAGATTGTTAGCAAACATAGCCTCTGCCACCGAAGCGATGACCACCGTGGCAGATCAAGTTAGCCATGATATCGAATCTATAGCTTCAAGCTCAAGGGATACATCTGTATGCACGGACGTTGTCTCCCATGCCTCGACACATTTAGTTGCGCTTTCATCTCGTCTTATGGAGATAGTTACTAAGTTCAACGTTGGACGCCACAGCCCATCAAAACTCCTAAAATGATGATTTAAGAACGTTATATTAGAGGTTTTGCCGAGTTTTCTTATAGAACTTGCACTCCTTGCAGTCCTTCATTGTTATGCAGTAGATGCAAAAGGGTTTTTTGCCGCTGAAAGTGCCAGCCAAAAGCCAGCATCTCCTGCCTGATTCACGTAAGTATGCCGGACACCTTGTGTATGTCTGAGAAGGGCAGTTCATAAATTGCCAGCACGTTTCTCTTTCTGTCTTGGCTATATCCAGTTTCTCGAATGCCTTTACCAAGGTCTCATAGGCCATACGAGCCGGACATGGTCTCTTTTTTTCCTTTTCCATTAGAAGTTTAGCCTATAGCGACTATTGTAACATACTTATAGGCAATATTTTTATCTACAATCTACGCGGGTGCATAAGAAAGTCGTGGGGATTTTTGAATAGAATGGAGGGCTTTGCCCTCCCTCAGACCCACCCACAAGGGGACCAGTCCCCTTGACCCCATTAATTTTTATTGTCCCTCATGAAACAGACATGAATAGGGTACATTCACCCCCGCACATGATAATGTATTTTCACGGTAAATTCTTATGCACCCCCGCTGTCACCTTGACGTACTATAATGCTCAGTTTTATAATATCATAAAGAGGAGTTATACTAAGTTGCATCCCCAAAAGTTGAACATTAATGGGGTCAACGGGACTGGTCCCCTTGCAGAGGGGTCTGAGGGAGACAGGGTCTCCCCTTCTATACTAATAAAGAGAATATGAGATTATCACTCACAGAATTCAATATCATAATAAATTTAAGGAGGATGTTATGGCAGATCTTAAGGCAAAGATTAACCTAAAGACGAAAGGTGATGAGGCATATATACCAGTGAAGCAGCTGATGGTGACTCTTAAGTGGTCAACCAACGTAGATCTTGACTTGATGGCCTTTTACAAGACGAAAGACGGCCGCAAGGGCGGTATCTTTACTGACCAGCTAGGAGGCTCCCTGGGTTCCCTTAACGATTTTCCCTACATACAGCATACGGGTGATGAGGGTGTTGGCGAGGCCGGCGGCGATAAACAGGAGGTGCTGCGTATAGCCAAACTCGACGATATAGCCGAGCTGTACATCGTTACACTCAACTATACAGATGCCAGTAGAAAATTGGACTCCGCTTTCAACAAGTACGATGGCGGTATCGTTATAATGGATGACAAGGGGGAGTCTTTTTCGGTACCCTTGAATTCTGCCGAAAAAGGAACGGCGGCACTGATTGCCAGGATAGACAACACAAGCCCTATGGGACCAAAACTGATTAACGAGAATCGTATTATGAGCCTTGATACGTTTGTAAGTACCGTGCCGGCTGGCGACCTGCTTATAAAATAGACTTCTAAGGAAAATCGAAATGGTAGAATTCTTTGCAGATAAGAAAGACTTTAATCCGCAGCCCTCTCAAGATAACAAGAACTATGAGTACCTATATCGCGGGGCTTTTACGATGCTACAATATCGTCTTCGGGCAGGAGAGATGGTAAAGGCGGAGTCTGATGCGATGGTTGCCATGAGCAGCACTATTGACGTGGAAGGCAAATTAGAGGGCGGCGTGTTAGGCGGTCTTGGGAGGATGCTCTCAGGTGAGAAGTTCTTTTTTCAAACGCTAACCGCCCGACGCGGTCATGGCGAGGTACTGATGGCCCCCGTAGTGCCAGGCGATATCATGGACCTGCAGCTTGATGACAGAACCAGCTATTTGGTACAGAAGGATGGCTTTTTTGCGGCTACAAACGACGTAGTTATCACTACAAAGATGCAAAACTTAGCAAAAGGACTGTTTTCAGGAGAGGGTTTTTTTGTTATAAGGGTAAGCGGAACTGGTACCCTGTTTGTTAGTTCCTATGGGGCGATCCACACGCTGAACATACCAGCCGGTGAGGAGATGATCGTCGATAATGGCCATCTAGTGGCATGGCCTGAGAACATTGTCTATACGATTGAGAAGGCTGCCTCCGGCTGGATCTCCTCGTTAACCTCCGGGGAGGGCATGGTGTGCCGTTTTAGAGGGCCCGGTAAGGTATTAATTCAGACCAGAAACCCACAAGGCTTTGGTCAATGGGTCAAGCAATCTATGCGCACAGGTGCGTAATTAGGAGGACATAGAAACAATGGCAGAGATTAAGTCAAAGATAGTGCTTAAGAAAAAAGGAGAGGAGGCGTATCTATCGCTTAAGCAGTTGAGGGTAACTCTCAAGTGGTCAGCAGCTGTTGACCTTGACCTGATGGCTTTTTATAAGACAAAGGATGGCAGGGTCGGAGGGGTCTTTTCAGACAACTACGCAGGTGGCTCTATGGGAAGCCTTAACGCGTTCCCCTATATTGCCTTAAGCGCAGACGCCGGCGTTGGCTCAAAGGGCGGAGACAACGAGGAAGAGATCCGTGTTACTAAATTGGACGATATGGTAGAGGTCTACATATGCACGATCAACTTCACAGACGCCTCGAAAAACAAAAGCTCTACCTTTAGCAGCTACGACGGGCACGTACAGATCGTTGACGACAAAGGAGAGTCAGTAGCCGTACCTCTTGATGCTACCCAGCAGGGCACTATTGCCGTCATTGCCAAGATAGACAACGCCGGCTTTATGGGGGCCAAGCTGATAAACGAAAACCGCATCATCGACATGCCAACCTTTCAGGCGACCATACCGGGGGCAGATCTACTAAAGCTGTCATCAAAGATAGTGCTAAAGTCCAAAGGCGACTCTATACAACTCAAGACCAAGACCGGCGGAGGTGTGGGAGAGTTAATGGTAAACCTCAACTGGAATCAGGGTAAACAAGAGAAATCTGGCGGCTTTTTTTCCAAACTGATGGGTGGAGGCGGCGGTGGAGGCATAGACCTCGACCTGGGTTGTCTGTATGAGCTGTCAAACGGGCAAAAAGGCGCCATCCAACCCCTGGGCAAGAGCTTTGGTTCTTTCGATCGCCCGCCCTATATCTTCCACTGCGGCGATGACCGAACGGGGACATGGTCTGAAGGCGAAAACCTCCGCATAAACGGCAGCCTTTTAAGTGAGATTAAGCGAATCCTTATTTACTCCTATATCTACGAGGGTATTGCAAACTGGTCTCAGGCCGACGGCGTGGTGACCATAAAGCAGCCAGGTTCGCCAGATATCATTGTAAACCTCGACAATACACAGGATGGCCAGCCCATGTGCGGCATAGCGTTGTTTGAGCGCTCCGGAGATACCTTTAAGGTAACGAAGGTCGTTCAGTATTGTAAGGGACACGAGGTCCTTGATCGAGCCTTTAACTGGGGGTTAAGATGGGTTGAGGGCAGGAAGGACTAAAGACTGCTTACATGTCTAGCCGCTTAGACAATCTGCGTTTTGAGTATGAACGGCAGCTTTTTAATCAGCTTAACTCCAACAGCACATTAGCCCCAATACTGAGGGGTTTCACCGAGGGTGGTGAGGACTATGTGCGTAAGAGGTATCTGTTGTCGACCTCGGCAAAGATCACATCAACGCTCCTGCCTGACCTGTACAGCCTCTATCAGAGGTGTTTGGGCTATGTTGGGGTTGAGCTGAAGGGCAGTCTTTATGTAAAGCAAGACAGCACATACAATGCCTTTATCTACTGTGATGGCGGCTGCTTTGACATGGTGTTGTCCTCGGCAATCATCAAGGACTTTGACACAAGAGAGATAGCATTTGTTATTGGTCACGAGCTAGGGCATATCATATTTAACCACAACGTGATACCAGTAAGTTTTTTCTTCTCACAAGGAGCGGACCTGCCATACGAGCTTATGTACATGATATCGAGCTGGTCTAAGGCCTGTGAGATATCTGCCGACAGGTTAGGACTCCTGTGCTGCGGCAACCTCAGCTCGGCTGCCAGCGCATTTTTTAAGCTGGTCTCAGGGCTTTGTCTAGAGAACGAGGAAGCGGTCATAAGCTGCCTATCGGAGCAGTATGACGAGATAAAGGCCATCTCTGAGGCCCAATGGTTTTCAGATGAGTCACTGTCCACACATCCATTGATCCCCATCCGGTACAAGAGCCTTGAGCTTGTGGCCATGGACATAATAGCCCTCCGAGGGCAAAGGGACAGGGGAATGCACAAGGGGTTTGACGCCATCGATGCCCAGATCACAAAGGTACTTATCGGCAGTGAGCCTTTTGAGGGCAGCAGCCTTCTCAGGACACAGGAGGGGGGGGCACTCCTTGTGTTGTGTCTGTTGTACGTGGCCCTCAGCGACGGTGAGCTTAATCCAGCCGAAGAGTCTTTCATACGGCGAGTTAGCGGCAAGTCCCCTTATGAGCTTAACAGCGAGGAGGTTATTGCCATCTGCAAGGCAGACGCCGGCCGTTTCAAAAACAACGTCATCTTAGAGTTAAAAGACAGGACGATATCAAAGACCGATGCCTTAAGGATCATACAGGTCTGCCACCATATTGCTATCGTCGATGGGGAGCTTAAGGGGCTGGAGGCCGATGGCATTAGCAAGGTATCGCAGGCATTGGGATGCCAACTATAGCTGGTGGAGTGTCGGTGATTGTATGTCAATAATACAGAGCGTTATCAAGGCAAACCTGGATAACATCCGGGGCTGCCTGTTCAAAGGAAGAAATAATAATGACGGTTAAAGAGATCATAAGAGAAGAAATAGACAGACTGTCTGAAGATATCCTTATAGAGGTTTTAGATTTTATCCGTTTTTTGGAGATCAAAAGGGAAAGGGATATGCTTGTTAAAGGTTCTCAAATGTTGTCTGAGGCATCTTTTCAGAAGATTTGGGACAACGAAGAAGACTCAGTGTATGACAGCTTATAAGAGAGGGGATGTCATTCTTGTTCCTTTCCGATTCAGCAATCAAAAGGCTGCCAAGAAACGACCTGCGATAGTAATAAGCTGCGATGCTTATAGCAGTGTTTCCTTTGATACTGTTATTATGGCAATTACTAGCCAGACAGAGAAGACTCTAGGGGTAGGTGAATGTTTGATTCAGGACTGGCATACTTCAGGGCTATTAAAACCGTCTGTTATTAAACCTGCCATATCAACCATTGAACAAACACTGATTTTGAAAAAACTTGGTAAACTTTCTGCTATTGATGTTTTTTCAATGGAAAATGTCTTGAAAAAACTGTTAGACATAGAGGATGACAGACAATCCCAAGATACTTGATAATTCAACCTCGCAATTCCAACTCAAGACCTGTCTGACTCCCCTGCTTACATCAAACAAGTACACGGAGTTGTCCGTTGCCACTGGATATTGGGATTTACCGGGTATGTTAGAATTATTGCCGGCTATGGAGGCCTTTCTCGGTAATCCGCTATCAAGGATAAGGTTTCTTATAGGTGAAGAACCCAAAATCAGGATTAATCAATTAGATACCGCTTTCCCTGAGAGATTCATAAGAGATGACCTCAAGGAACTCCCTTTTAAGCCTGAGTATCAGGATGTTGCAAGATTTCTATCTTTACACCTTCAGTCAGAGCGGATCAGGGTAAGGTTATACAAAAAAGGCTTTCTCCATGCCAAATGCTACATAATAGGCTCCGATAAAGAAAACTCAATCGGTATCATAGGCAGCTCTAATTTTACCAGGAGCGGTCTGATCGGCAATACAGAGCTCAACGACGTTGAAAGCGACCACCGGATAGTAAACTACATCACTAAAGAGGCTGACCAAGACCCAAGCCACCGGAGCTGGTTTGACAAACTCTGGGACGATGAGATGAACACCCCGTGGAATCAGCAGTTTATGACAGACGTCTTGGGGGTCAGTCAGTTTGGCGATCTTACCTACAGCCCTTATGAGATGTATATAAGGATTCTCTATGAAATCTACGGGGATGATATAGAGATAGAAGAAAAGTTGAAGGCTGATTCAAAATTTGAAAGTAGAGTAACTCTGACATTATTTCAGGAGGAAAGCTACCGCAAGGTTATGGCAAAGCTCACAAACGGCAAGATCGGCATGTGTTTCGTTGCCGACAGCGTTGGATTAGGCAAGTCGTATGTTGCCAGAAAAGTAATCGAGGAGTTCGGTTATTATAAGAGGAAAAACGTCGTAGTAGTGTGTCCTGCATCGCTCAGACAAGACTGGCTCTCTCATCTGAAGGAGGTAACTGTAAACGCCCCCGTATTTTCTATCACTGAGTTTTCCCAGGAGAATAGCTTCAGGGATATACAAGAAAAACTTAAAGGTATAAAGCTCACGTCAAAAAGTAACAACGCCATTGATCTATTGCTAATAGACGAAAGCCACAACCTGAAGACACAGGGAAGTAAGTCGTTTCAAAACCTCCTTCAACTGATTACCGATCCTCAGTACTGTAGTACCCTGCCAAAGGTACTGATGCTCTCAGCCACGCCAGTAAACAATGGGATAAAAGACCTTGCCAATCAGATTATACTTGCCAGGGGGGGAGATGAGAAATTCTTCCGCCATTTTGGTATCCCCAACATACTATCCCTTTTTAGCACTACTCAGAAGGATTTCAAACTCAGAGACTCAGAAGAGATATTTGCAGACCTTTACCCCATTCTTAATAAGATCATGGTCAAGAGGACCAGGCAAGGATTTCCCCAATACACTTATTGATGGCGAGAAGATAGTATTTCCGCAGGAGCAGCTCCAAAATGTCCTCTATGAGTTAGATAACAGGCAAGTAAGAAAAACCATAAGCGACGAACTCCGTAGACTCGAAAGAATAAATAAGCCGCTCTATGAATTTTTCACCATTGAGATGACTAAAAGCGACGAGGAAAGGGAGGAAAAAGAGGGTATCAAGGAATTTTTCAAATACATAGACACGGATAATAGAAGAAAGACATATCAGGCAGAGTTTGAGTCTCTGTTCCACTTTATAGACAGGGCTATCAATGGTCTTAAACTGATCCCATACAGCTACCTCTCTGAAAAACTTAGCAAAACTGAGGAGGAGGAGGTTCAGGCAAATGCCCGCAAGAGCCTTACCGGTGTTATGAAAGTGAGCATGTTTAAGTCATTTGATTCATCCATTTATACATTTCGCAAGAGGATTGAAAAATACGAATTGTTCCTGGTTAATTTTGAAGACCTGTTTTTTATACACAAGAAAATAGCCAAACCTCTGATTATCCAAAAGGCAATGACACGCTACCAGGAAGAACACGATGAGGATGCACTATCTCTGATCTTTGATGAAATTGATAAGTTCAACGAAAATGAAGAGAAAAAGAAAAAAGCAGACTCCAGCTACAAGCTCCAATGTACATACGCAGATATACAACACGACCACTATAACGTGGAAAATATGGTAGTCCTGTAAAGGTAGTGATACTAGTTCAAGGGTTAACTATGGAAGCATTATAATGATGGATAAAATACAATACTGCTCCAATGTGGTTCTCTATTTTTTTGGAAAAAGAAAGAGCTTTCCTGACTAATCTGGATATTCTTTGTCTCATTGTACAATTAAATCTTTCGATGTGGCTTGTTTTTCCACT
>PEAB01000095.1 GCA_002753395.1 Nitrospirae bacterium MYbinv3
AATAGAGGAAATATCAACAAAATACGTCTATTATCGATCAAAAGAAAAAAGACCGTCTCAACCACGGCATACAAAAAAGTCAAGGAAAAAATGGTGTAATGGAGTTGTTCGATAAGCTTAAGTCAACAGCATTATCCCTCAGACCCTCCCACAAGCGTTACGCTCATTGATTAGTCCTCTCCCTACTGTCGCTGGGCAGTCCCCTTGACCCCGTATATAATCTTAGTTCCCTTGTTTTTCTTATGAACCTGTTCGATATTTTACGTTTGTCTTGTATAAAAAGACTATGATATACTACACTTAATTGATGGGAGTTGTTTGCATGTAATTGCAAGACGGATTTAATATAGGAAAACAGATATTTAATGCAAAAGAAATGGTTTATAAACAGAACGAACAAGGAGTTCGTAGATTATCTATCGAAGGCTGCAAACATCTCATCGATAGTCGCACAGATAATGATTAACCGCAACATCAAGACGCCTGAAAAGGTAAAGGAATTCCTATCCGCTTCTCTCAACTCGCTCTCCGATCCATACGACCTTACAGGTATGGATGTGGCCGTTGAACGTATCAGAATCGCTATCGAGACTGGCCAGCGGATACTCGTGCACGGTGACTATGACGCCGATGGCACAACGGCTACTGCCATATTGGTTGATACGCTCAAAAAACTTGGCAGCAATGTCGATTATCTTATCCCTACGCGGTTTAAACACGGTTATGGCCTTCATGAGGCTGCGGTGGAGACCGCCAAGGGCAAAAACATAGATCTAATTATAACCGTGGATTGTGGTATCACCTCTTTTGAGGCAGTAGATCTGGCAAACAACTTTGGCATTGACATTATAATCACGGATCATCACGAGCCTTTGTGGTGCGACGATAGATCAGTTAGTGAAGAAGTTAGTATCGGAGTCCCCTCTGCAAAACTCCCTAAGGCCTTCTGCATAATTAACCCAAAGCTGACCGGTGTTGACAGCCCGCTTTCTATACTGACGGGGGCTGGTATATCCCTGAAATTATCGATGGCGTTAATGGGCAAGGACTACGAAACAGAGGATTTAACGGGGCTTTTAGACATAGCCGCTATCGGTACTATAGCCGACGTAGCACCGTTGATTGGTGAAAACAGGGTGATCGTCAAGGAGGGGATCAAGGCCCTTGCTGCTACCAAGCGAGTTGGATTAAAAGCGCTTCTGGCCTTGACCGGTATGAGCGATCGAACCCTGGGGCCTGACCTTATGTCGTATTCAATCATCCCAAGGATCAATGCCGCCGGCAGGATGGCTGATGCCACCTCTGTGGTCAAGCTATTGATTACGGACTCTATAGATGACGCCGTCTCTATTGCCGCTTATCTCAATAACCTCAACCTGGAAAGACAGAGGGTAGAGGAGTATGTCCTGGAGATGTCGCAATTTCAGGTACAGCGCAAGGGGTACGACAAGGTAATTGTGCTTGCTGATGACAGCTGGCATGAGGGTGTGTTGGGCATCGTGGCCTCGAAGATGGTCGATAGGCACAACCTGCCAACTATAGTTTTCTCTATAAAGAATGGCATAGCCAGAGGGTCGGCAAGGAGCGTGCCGGAGTTAGATATCTGTGATGCCATATCCCATTGCTCCGAGTGTCTTATACAGTTTGGCGGGCATAGGCAAGCCGCTGGGCTTACCTTAAAAGTGGAGGAGCTAGGAAGGTTTGAAAGTCTTATGAATGAGCATATAAAAAAGACTATCGTCGATACTGACTTTACGCCCACAATACATATAGACGCCGACGTCAACTTCAAAGACATAAACTCCAAATTACTTACCGAACTGACAAAGCTTGAACCGTATGGCTATGGTAATCCAGAGCCGATCCTGGGGGCAAAGGGGTTGATGATGTTAAGCCCTCGGATAGTTGGCAAAAACCATCTGAAGTTGAAGCTCGGTTATAACGGCTATATAATCGACGCCATTGGTTTTGACCTTGGCGGCTATTTGCAAGAGCTTTCGATGCACGAAAGGTTTGATGCAATCTTTACGCCAACCATAAATACCTGGAACGGCGTAAAATCCGTACAGCTCAACGTAAAAGCCTTCAGGCCAAGCGACTAGATATCAAGCGCAGGCTCATTTCATATGTACCGGATGTTCTGTAAGCAATAGTAATAGATGTTCTGTAAGCAATAGTAATAAATGTGGTTCTTTCGTATCTCATATGGGGTAATAGTTCACCCATATGTGTATTAAGAAGGTAGGGCTTTGCCTCTGCCGCAGGGGTTCGCAACCCCCTCCCTCAGACCCACCCACAAGGGGAACAGTCCCCTTGACCTATACTGGCATCTTTTATATTTTCTGCTATACCATTATGGTCTCTTTTTTATATTTCAAGGTAACTATGCTTTTTACGCTTTCTGGATTCCTGCTTACCCCTGTTCAAGCCAGGGGCAGGCTGTGGAATGACATATTTGGAAAACGGCCATTACTGTCATTCCCACGAAAGTGGGAATCCATAGTCTTGAAACTATGAACATTTTTACCCTGCTTTTTAAAGAGGATACCCTTTATGGTTTTCAAAATCTTCTTTGAATTGTTTCACTGTTTCTGACCCCTTACCCTCAGTTACAAAAATTGTTTTCTTATCATCTAAATCGACAAATAATGTAACATAATCATGAGCCTCTTGCAAAAGTACATGTTATGTAAAATATAGCAAAAAACTCATTTTGTAAGTAGTTGATATTAAACAATATTTTGGGGGCACGATAATTGCTTGATTTGACTTTTGCAAGAGGCTCTCATGTCCTTTTTTTTTAGACGTTTTGTCTACTTGCAGCGATTCTCACTGATAACGAATGTAACTTATTGATATATAGGCAATATACTATAAAAACACCGCGAAAAATATTTTTCATATACACAGTAAAATTCTTATAAAAAGCCATTCTGCAAATTCAGTGAGAATGCTGTTCAAATAGTAGTTTTCTTGACTCTCCGACCCTCATTGTAAATCGGTTGCTATCGAGGTATTCGAGATAGGAAAGGGCGTACTTCCTTGTGGTTGACAGGAGGTCTCTAAACTCGGCAACTGTTATTTCCTTATGATTCACAGAAAAGCGCTTCAGGGTTGCGATCATCTCATCAAAGATGTCTCTGTGGAGATGGAGGGCGTCGTTGATACGAACGATGCTACCCTCACTTGCAAGGAGTTTCAATATGTCATCAAGCTGCCTGTCTTTTATGGCAAGCGTCTTGGCAAGCTCGTCTTTAAACAGAGGATGAAACCTTGCCTCTTTGAGTAATCCGATGACCTTTGTCTTGACACCAGTATCCAGCGTAGTCAAGGCAGGCTTAAATCCTTTCAAACAGACGAGGTCTTTCTCTATGTTTAGTTCCTTGAAGTCGGCAAGGAGCTTAAAGAGGTTCTTGGAATCAACCATCCTGAACTCAGCCTTGAGTTCCTCCTTTGTAACGCCTACCTTGATGGGAGATCGCTTATGATACTGTCTTACAAATGCCAATAGATCGTTTTTAAGGTCGTTGACAGCCTCTTGGTGTATAAGGGTATCGTTGATCTCGACAAGTGTACCATTACCCTTTAGCGTTGCAACGGCGGCGTTTACCTTGTCTGCGTCCTCGTTGATCCATGCTCGCAGCGCACCAATGGTCGTTCCATTGATGCCGGAGCGTTTCAGCTTCTCGGCCAGCTTTGGCTGGAGGCTGCCCTTGTGAAATATCTCAAGAGCGGCGGGGTCGGTCTTTCTTGGAGGTGAGGGGTCAAGGACTACGCCCCCTCCGATGGTGTCAACAGGCGAATAGCGTCTGATTATAAACCTGTCCCCAGACATGGCAACAACAGGACTGTTCAAACGCAGTTGACAGTAGGCAGACTCCTGAGGGAAGAGCTTCTGTCTGCCGTAGAGGACTATCCTTGAAATGACCTCCGAGGTGCCTATGTGCAGGTGCAAGAGGGAGCGGTTTTTGATCTCTGATGCGTCTTTCAGAAGCTCTATGGCCACGTCTATTTTTTGCGTGGGTAAAAGGGTATCCGGCAGGACGACAACGTCTCCGCGTTGTACCTGATCCTTATCCACGCCCTGAAGGTTTATGGCAAGCCGTGCACCGGCATAACCTTTCGTTACATGCTGATTATGATTGTGAAGCCCGCGCACCTTCCCCTTGAGCTTAGAGGGCAGGATCTCCACGGTCTCATCTATCGCCACCCTGCCAGACAGGGTTGTGCCAGTAACCACCGTGCCAAACCCCTTGAGTATAAAGACCCTGTCAACGGGCATCCGGAACATCCCTGCTGAGGACTTAGGTCTGATGCGTGCGGCTATGTTCTTTATCTTTTGCTTTAACAGGTCGATGTTTGTGCCGTCCTTGGCCGATACGGACAGCATCTGTGCGTTTTCCAAAAACGTGCCCTTTACAAAACTCCTGACCTCCTCTGCTACAAGCTCTAAAAAGTCATCATCTACCAGGTCTTTCTTGGTCAGGACTATAAGCCCGTCCTTGATACCAAGGAGGTTACAGATAGCCAGGTGCTCCCTGCTCTGGGGCATAACGCCCTCATCCGCAGCGATGCACAACAGCACGATGTCAATCCCCCCCGCCCCGGCAAGCATGTTTCTGATAAGCCGCTCATGTCCTGGGACATCCACAATCCCGACGGTCAGGTCATCGTAGCGCAGGTCTGCAAAGCCCAGATCTATAGTAATACCCCTGAGCTTTTCTTCCTTCAACCTGTCAGGGTCAGTGCCGGTAAGGGCCTTGACCAACGAGCTCTTGCCGTGGTCTATGTGTCCTGCCGTGCCTAATATTACGTGTCTCATATATAATCAAGTCTAACTGATTTCATAACAAGATGACAACCTTACTTTGTATCTTTTTTATATTTCATGGTAACTATGCTTTTACGCTTTCTGGATTCCTGCTTACCCCTGTTCAAGCCAGGGGCAGGCTGTGGAATGACATATTTGGAAAACGCTCATTACTGTCATTCCCACGAAAGTGGGAATCGGGTGCATAAGAATTTCATGGGGGACAATAAAAATTAATGGGGTCAAGGGAACTGGTCCCCTTGTGGGTGGGTCTGAGGGAGGGCAAAGCCCTCCATTCTATTCAAAAATCCCCACGACTTTCTTATGCACCCATACCCTACTTTCTTCTTGACGGAATAGTTAATTTTATTTATCATAAATGTCTATATAATAATTTTGACAATGTCATATATAGTTAAACATAGGGATTGTCTGAACGAGGATTACACAGATTGAAGGATTTACAGGAAAAAGATTTTAACTAATCCTGGTAATCCCTTAATCCGTTAAATCGTGGTTCAGACGTTTTTATAGCAGCCATATAGAATATGACAGTGTCAAAATAAATTAAGAAGAATATGACGGATGGTCAAACAAGGTACTGATTGCTTTAAGTGTAGGTTGTTTTACATTACGTGGGATAAGAGCTTTCCTTACGGGTGTAAGGCTATGAACTTTAAGAGTAAGGTTTTACCCTCGGTGGAGGTTTACAAGGCCTCTGGGACGAGCTGCCTTAAGTTTGAAAAAAAGGCGTAGGTTATTTTAGGTAGCGTGGACATCTTGGCTCGAAACAAACGCCTTGAAGAACTTGATAAGGCTTTCCTCTGGTACCCTTTCACACAGATGAAAGAGTGGATAGAGGACACCCCTGTTATCATCGAAGAGGCAAGGGACTGCTTCATCAAGGATATCTATGGCCGCTGGTACCTCGATGGGGTGTCGTCCTTATGGGTCAACGTACATGGCCACAACCACAAAGACATAAACGAACGTCTGAAGGCTCAGATAGACAGGCTTGCCCACAGCACACTCCTTGGACTCAGTAACGTGCCTGCCATAGAGCTGGCTCACAGGTTAGTTAAACTACTAAGCGACAATCTTCCCGTAGACGCAGCGTCGCTCAACAAGGTCTTTTACTCAGACAACGGCTCAACCGCTGTGGAGGTAGCCCTAAAGATGGCCTTTGGCTACTGGCGGCATAGAGGTGTCGCCACAAGGGATTCCTTTATCTGCCTGAACAACGCCTACCACGGCGACACGATAGGGGCGGTCAGCGTGGGGGGGGTGGATATCTTTCACGCCCTATACGCCCCATTGCTCTTTAAGGTGCACAAGAGCCCATCCCCATATTGCTATCGCTGCGAGCTTGGCCTGAGCAGGGACGACTGTGAAATGCAATGCCTCAAGGAGATGGAGTCAATACTGAGCGCCAGGTCACAGGAGATAGCCGCCGTCATCGTAGAGCCAATGATCCAGGCCGCAGGCGGAATGATAGTATTTCCCGATGGTTTTTTAAGCAGTGTCAGAGACCTCTGCCACAGGTACGATACGCTGTTGATAGCTGATGAGGTGGCAGCTGGCTTTGGCAGGACCGGCAGGATGTTTGCCTGCCAGCATGAGGACGTAATCCCCGATATCATCTGCCTGTCCAAGGGTTTAACCGGAGGGTACATGCCCCTTGCTGCAACCGTGGCATCGCAGAGGATTTTTAACGCGTTTTTAGGTGACTTTAAGGAGCTAAAGACCCTTTTTCACGGACACTCCTACACGGGCAACCCCCTTGGATGTGCCTGTGCCCTTGCCTGTCTCGACGTATTTGAGAAGGAGGACACCATTGCCTCCCTGCAACCCAAGGTTGGGTTTCTCACCCGCTGGTTAAAAGACGTCGCCAACAAACACCCCCACGTTGGTCAGGCACGAGGGATTGGTCTTATGGCAGGTGTAGAACTGGTAAGAGACAGATCAAGCAGGGCTGCCTATGATTACGGGCAGAAAGTTGGCTGGCAGGTAGCTCTTAAAGCCCGCCAAAGAGGTGTGTTTATCCGCCCCCTCGGCAACGTAATCGTTATAATGCCCCCGCTGGCCATAAACATCGACAACCTCAACACAATGCTCTCGATTATCGAAGAGGCCATCGTCGAGGTCACGGATAAAGCTGTTGACTGAAGGCTGTGAAGATATAAAAATTAGGGAGAGGCAGGGGTTTGCAACCCCCTCCCTCTCCCTATTCATACTCCCCATGTTTTTCTTATCCACTCTAAGTAATGGGCGCATAAGAAAGTCGTGGGTTTTTTCAAAGAAGTGGAGGCTCTACCTCCCCTTAGACCCCTCCGCAAGGGGACCAGTCCCCTTGACCCCATTAAACTCGTAATGAATTTCTTATGCACCCTAAGTAATTTAACTGTTGACAATACTCTACTGTTTAGTGTTAAATATTAACAACAAAAGTGAATATAAATAGACCTTTGGTCAATAAAGTTTGTTCTATTAGGAGGTTTCTATGGCAGATATAAAAGCAGATCAGGTACTGGATACCAAGGGATTAAACTGCCCAATGCCAGTACTAAAAACTAAAAAGGCCCTTGATGGAATTGAATCCGGAAAGGTGCTTGAGGTCATCTCAACAGATCCAGGCTCCAAATCCGATATACCTGCTCTGTTAAGCAGACTTGGACATGAGCTGGTAAAGGTGGAAGAAAACGGTAACGCTATATCCTTTTTCATTAAGAAGGCATAACCTTAAAGTATTACTTTAAATTATCTATTCCTTCTTGCCGATAAGTATATATAAGTGTCGAAATCAGTATTTGTGTTGTCAGGGTAGTGAAGAGACTATGGTAAAAGCTATAGAGATAATGGGGGTTTTGAACATGTGTATCACTTGTATATAATGGAGGGGAGTCTCCTCTGGTGAAGGAAGGATAAGAATGGATAAGGTTGTTTATTTTATTGTCACGCTTTTAGGTATAACCGTGCCAGTTGAAGCGGAGATCTTTAAGTTTGTCGATGAGATGGGGGTGGTGTATTATACAGATGTCCCATTAAGAAGGGTCAAGGCTATATCGAAAGATGAAGGGCACGGCTTTAAAAATGGTTTAGCATCAAAAGGACATGTCTCAAGCAGGCAGACATCAGTCAAGTACAATAGACCATCCCCTGCAAAAACAATGCCTGTAAAAACATCGACTGTTACCGTAAAGAAGGTTCCAGAACCACAACCCAGCATTGAATCACCCAACATAATACTCAAGGACAACTATAAAGACTATGAAACCATAGTTGAATCTCTATCAACACAGCACAGCCTTGACCCTATGCTCGTTAAGGCCATCATAAAGGCAGAGTCTAACTGGAACAACACGGCTCTGTCCCCTAAAGGTGCAATGGGGCTAATGCAGTTGATGCCAGGGACTGCAAGCCTGCTCTCTGTAAACAACCCTTACGACCCTGTTGAAAATATCAGCGGAGGCATGAGATACCTAAGATATCTGCTTAACCGGTTCAACGGCGACCTAACCTTGGCCATAGCAGCTTATAACGCAGGGCCTGAGGCTGTACAGCGTTATGGCGCTGTGCCTCCATATGCAGAGACAAAGATCTATGTCAATAGGGTATTAAACCATTATAATGGAGGAATCGTGGGGGCTAACTATGCAGGGGGCGCTTATAAGTTTACCGGTAACGGTGTTGTTACTGCAATCACAAATCAGATACAGCGCGTAGCTATGTCTAACGGTACGGTGCTTTACACAAACACATCGCTGGGGAGATTTTAGTATGGCCGTTGATAGTAGAGAATCGTTAAAAGAGGAAATCCTAGGACTGAAAGAGGCAAGAAACGCCCTCATACTCGCTCATAATTACCAGATAGACGACGTTCAGGATATAGCAGACTACACAGGCGATTCCCTTGAATTGTCAAGGAAGGCTGCTACAACAGACGTCGACGTAATCGTCTTTTGTGGAGTGAGGTTTATGGCTGAGAGTGCGGCAATCCTTTCACCTGACAAGACAGTCCTCCTGCCAGCCGTTGACGCCTTTTGTCCAATGGCTGAGATGATAACGGTCAGCTCTGAAAGAGAGGTCTATGACACCTTCCCCGGCTATCTAAATCCGCCGCAATACATATATCCAGCCAATTTCACACTTAATGATATTAGAAACAAATATCCTGATACCCCTGTCGTGGCGTATGTAAATACCACGGCTGAGGTAAAGGCCCACAGTGATATCTGCTGCACATCGGCTAACGTTGTCAAGGTCATCAACTCGTTACCACAGAGTCGGGTTATCTGCATACCCGATAGAAACCTCTCCATGTGGGCTGCAAAAAACACAGACAAGGAGGTAATAGCCTGGGATGGCTTCTGTCACGTGCACGACAGGATAAGACCCGTTGACGTCGAAAATGCAAGGAAGAAACACCCAGAGGCCGCGTTTATGGCTCATCCAGAGTGCAGACTTGATGTCCTGAACCTTGCTGATCACGTTACAAGCACTTCAGGAATGCTCAGATATGCCCAATCCTCAACGGCAAGGGAGTTCATCGTAGGTACAGAGGTGGGAATCCTCTACCGTCTCAGGAAGGAAAACCCAGGTAAGACGTTCTACCCGCTGCGCAGGGACATGCTCTGTCCAAACATGAAAAAAACCAACCTGCAAAGTGTATACAAGGCCCTCAGCGAGATGAAAAACGTGATCAAGGTGTCAGAAGAGATCCGGCAACCAGCCAAACTCACCCTTGATAAGATGCTGTCGATATAATCATTTAAATTGACCCCTTACTATGATGCTCAGATTTATTTACAGTACTGATAACTCTGTCTTCTATTTTCAATACTTTTGCACTATTTTATAAATCAGCATTTAACGCAGCTCTTGGAAATAGATTCCCGCTTACGCGGGAATGACAGTAAATGGCGTATATAACCCCTCTATGTCATTTCTGCAAAAGCAGGAATCCAGAAAGGGCAAAACTATCGTAATTTTATAATGTCAGATCAAGGCAGTTCTTACATGTTGGAAGAGGTCATACGTCGTAGGATAAGGCAAGAGGGGCCAATATCGTTTAAAGAGTTCATGTCCATGTCCCTTTACCACCCTGAGTATGGATACTATACCCGACAGGTTACTCAGATTGGCATAAAAGGGGACTATTTCACCGCACCGCACCTGCATCCTGTCTTTGGCGCCCTAGTGGGGAGACAGATTGAAGAGATGTGGTACTTGATGGATGAGCCGCAGGACTTTTATATCGTTGAATTTGGTGCAGGTAAGGGATATCTTGCGGCAGACATGTTGGGATTTCTTAAGGACACCAGTTTTTATGATAGTCTAACGTACCTTATTATCGAGCTTAACCCTCACGTTCAAAGACAGCAGCACCATCTCCTGTCCCCCTTTGGCAGCAAGATAAATTGGGTAAGCTCTGCCAAGGACATATCGCCGCTTAGGGGATGTATCCTGTCCAACGAGCTTATAGACGCCTTTCCGGTGCACTTGATCCAAATGGAGGGCAGCAGCCTTAAAGAGGTATATGTTGACAAAACA
The DNA here is from genome assembly GCA_002753395.1 of Nitrospirae bacterium MYbinv3. GTDB lineage: Bacteria > Nitrospirota > Thermodesulfovibrionia > Thermodesulfovibrionales > Magnetobacteriaceae > Magnetobacterium. Next base: position 10,361 of record PEAB01000095.1, read on the forward strand.
TTCAGTGAGGTACTGCTCGATTGCAGCGTTGAGATACGCACGTATGTGAGTGAGTTTGATATCCAGCTTTTTGATGGTTACCGGACCGAGGTCAACCTTGTCCTGAAGGACTGGTTGAGGGACGCAGCAGGTATGCTTGTGCAGGGTTTTATCTTTTCGATAGATTATGGTTATCCAGCTTGGCAGTATTACAGCGTCGAGCGTAGTAGCGGTACACTCATGTGTTATTGTGGTCATCAGGCGAGTTCTGATACGTATTTAAAGGTTGGTCAGGATATCACAGCACACGTCAATTTCAGCGCATTGAAGAGGTGGGGTGAGGAGGTTGGTCTTAACACGGTTGGGTATTGTCAGCAGGGGACGTTCCTGGTGTCGTTGGGGATAGATGAGATGATGGCCAGTATGCTTGAAAAGGAACAATACTTGTGTGAAGCAGCACAGATAAAGAGGCTTATTCTACCACAAGGGATGGGGGAAAGCCACAAGGTTTTGATACAGTCCAAAGGGATGGCAGGATATCCTGTGTTGAGAGGGTTTTCCTTGAGAAACCAAATGGAGGCTCTTGAATAACAGACTGATGCGTTTCATCTAAATATTTGGTTCTTCCACAAAGTGAGTGGGTAATAGTATAACAGGGGTAAAACAGATAAGGAGACAGAGTTATCCAAATGGTAGAGAATTTATTTGAACAGGCACTTAATAAGTACCTACCCATAATTAATTATATATTCTTGTCCAAAATTATTAAGCACATCATCAATGTAATCTACCAAGTGTTTCCAACTTTTGTATGCGCTAAAATTAATCCATTC
>PEAB01000096.1 GCA_002753395.1 Nitrospirae bacterium MYbinv3
GTCGTGGAAACGCTTTACCAATGTCTCATGCAGAGGCTATAAGATATAACGAACGTACATCGGTAGAAAGGGTTAATGGTCGACTAAAGGAAGAGTTTGGAGGTAAAAATGTTCTGGTAAGAGGATCTATGAAAGTAAAGATGCATTTCAATGTTAGGAATTATGGTCTTATTTGCTGACCAAATGATAAGACTATTGCTATAACATAGCCTATATGTCCTAAAAGCAATAGATTATAACAGTTTGATAGGAGAGTTGCGTTTAAAACCATAGCAAGTTAAGCAATATTTCAGATTAGACATGACTTTTTACTCCTTTATACCGCTGACTGTATTCTATGAATAGGCAAATGCGTAATCCTTATGAACTCTCTATTTTCATTTTGCAAGAGGCTCTGTTGTTAAGCCTTCATTTATTGACGGTACTTTCAAGACAACTGACATAAAGCCCTCACTTACCCACTTTTTCCTTTCCGCTTAGTAAGTTGATACAGGTGATACAGACCTCTGTAGACTTGCTTAAAGGGCTGCTTTAACGGTCTGCTGTTTAACAAACGTACCACGGGCGGTGAGATTAGCAGCTTCAACAGCGGTGCAGGGAACCTTCCCTGACGACACAACGTCATCAACAGATTCAGATAGGTAGCCTCTCGCATCGTGTAGGACTTGGCGTAGATGTCCTTGTGCTCGTCTGCGATAAAGCCATCCGCCTTGGCCATCTCATACAGCTTGGTATGAGGATAGAGCACCAGCGAAAACGGCTGTAGTTGATAGGGCTTTGGTATCTCCGATATAAATCGCAGCGTCTGAAGCCTGTCCTCGTCCGTCTCATATGGGACATCCAGGATGAAGTCATAACTTGGGGGATACATCCTGTCCTTGTATCTGTTGATAATCTTGATGGCCTTCATAATGACGTCGTTTGACATGTTTTGTCTGTTAAAGAGCCTTTGAGTCCTATCGCTGGCACTCTCAATACCCATCTGAAGATAACACAGACCGGCGTCAACTAGGAACGCCATCTTTTCCTCTGTAACAGTCAGAGGGCTTGCCAGACAGGTAAAGGGTAATCCTATCTTTTCCTTATAGCTATTGCAGAATTCTTCAATGGCCTTAGTTCCCCTGGCAAAGAAGGCGTCATCAGATATCCATATGTAGCCCACAAAGGGCATGTTGGCCTTCACCCACTGAAGCTCCTCCATAACGTTTGCCGTGGAACGCCAGCGCAGATAACCCCCCTTGCCATCGTAGAGGTTCTTTAGCGTGTCGTTTACGCAGTATGTGCAACGATGAGGACATCCTCGACCGGTCATCGTCTGGTAGCCAATCTTGTTGAGATAAGTCGACACAGTCCCCTGCTCTAGAAACGCCTTCGTCGCCTCGTAGGTCAGAGGGGTAATACACCCATCTTTCATTATGTAGTGGTCTTCAAAGCTATAGTCAGGGATTGGGTAGATATCGAGGTTTCGGTTGAGGGATCTAACGGCATTCTTAACAATCCCATTGTTAGTCCTAATCCACATATTTGGCGTCGTCTGATAATCAGTATTAGCAGCCATCCTGTTGACCAGCTCAAGGAGCGCTTCCTCGCCCTCACCTACGCAGACGATATCGGCATGTTGAAGGGACTCCTCCGGCCTGATTGTTGGATGTACGCCTCCCCAGATTACGGGCACTTCAACGGCCTTCTTAAGCGCCCTCGTTAACTGAGCGGCATGGTCAAAGTAATTTGTCATCAACGTAATGCCAATCAGATCAGAGTCCCTACACATAGCAACAAGCTGTTCTATCACCTGCTCGCTGTAAATACTACCACTACGCCTCTGCCGATCAGACAACGGTGCATCAGCATAGGGGTCAGGCAAAAAAATCATCGTGCTCTTATGCCCGTGTGCCTTAAGATAAGCCGATATAGTCCTTAACCCAAACACCGTAACATCAGGATAAGGCGATATGAGTGTTATATTCATTATTAAGTATACCAAAATGAAGCAGGTTTGCAAAATCTTTTCATTCCCGCGTAATCGGGAATCCAATCTGTATGACCGATAACTGGCGCATAGATTCCTGCTTTCGCAGGAATGACACTTAACTCTTTATTTTTATCAAAACCACAATCATTTTGCGAATTCCATTTAAAGGAGTGACTATAGCCGGTTTGTTTTATATAGGTGGGGCAAGTCCTATTATGTTTATCTTATGCGCGAGGCATCCGGCCCCAAAGCCGTTGTCGATATTCATCACAGCTATCCCTGGCACACAGGAGTTAAGCATGGCAAAGAGTGGTGTTAGGCCGCCAAGGTTTGTACCGTAGCCCTGAGATGTTGGTATGGCGACAATCGGCTTTGACGTCAATCCCCCGATAACGGAAGGCAAGGCGCCCTCCATCCCGGCCACAACTACCACAACTCTAGCCTCGTCAAAAAGGTGCATGTTACTGATAACCCTGTGGAGTCCTGCCACACCTATGTCAAATATGGTGCGACACTGGCTGCCTAAAAACGATGCTGTCAACGCTGCCTCCTGTGCCACGCCTATATCTGCTGTACCTGCTGAGACAACCAATATGTGCCCTATACCTTTTTCGGGCTGCCCCGCCATTATAATACGTGATTCAGGATAAAACTGTGCCCCTTCTATTGAAAGCCCCTTAAAAACTTCCTCGCTGGTACGGGTTACAAGTACCCTGCCACTGTTGCTATGGAGCCTGCGAGCAATCTCGATCACCTCAGTAACCCGCTTACCCTCTCCATAGACCACCTCTGTTATGCCGCTTATCAACTGTCTGTGATGGTCTATCTTGGCAAACTCAATATCCTCATACGGCAGGTACTTGAACCTGCTTATAGTCTCTTCAAGGGTAGTACTGCCGTTCTTAAAATACAGCAGCATTTGTTCAAGGGCGTTCCTATCCATATATATACCTAAAATTCTTTCCTTAGCTGGCGGTTCATAAGTTCGTGGACTGCCTCTGATGGGCACTTTCCCTCGTGGATGACCTTATATACCTGTTCTACGATGGGCATCTCCACCTGGGCGCTTTTTGATAGCGCAAATGCCGAGTGAGAGGTCTCTATCCCCTCGGCTACACACCTCATCTCTGAGACGATATCCACAGTCTTCTGCCCCTTGGCAAGCCTAACACCGACGTTGTAGTTTCTGGACAGCCGTCCCGTGCATGTCAGTACCAGGTCTCCCATCCCGCTCAAACCGGAGAAAGTCCGCTCACTGGCGCCGAGCTTGACGCCAAGTCGAGTGATCTCAGCCAGCCCTCTGGTTATCAATGCCGCCCTAGCATTAAGACCTAATTCAAGGCCGTCGCTAATGCCTGCCGCTATGGCAATGACGTTTTTCAGGGCGCCTCCAAGCTCTATGCCAAGCATATCATCATGCGTATAGACGCGAAAGTACTCGGTGTTAAAGATCTCCTGCAGGTGATGTCCCCGCGAGGTGTCCAACACGCCAAGGGTAACAGCAGTGGGCTTTCTTGCCGCTACCTCAGCAGCAAAGCTTGGACCAGACAACACAGCCATTTCGTGTTTGCAGTATTCCTTGATTATCTCTGATACGGTCTTTAAGGTGCCCTTTTCGATGCCCTTGATGGCAGTAACGATTACTACGTCACTGGCAGCGTATGGGAGCATTTTACTTAAGACGCCTCTTACAAACTGCGTTGGGACAACAAGAAGTATGATTGGGGAGCCTTTGGCCGCCTCGCTGATATCCTGAGTAGGGGTAACCATCTCCGACACCCGTAGAGCTGGCATGTAGGTATGATTGATCCTGCTTGTCCTGATGTCCTCAACAACGTCAGTTTCAAAACCCCACAGCAAGACCTTTAGCCCCTTCTCCCCAAGCAGGTTGGCAAGCACCGTCCCCCAGCTCCCAGCACCTATTACACTGATATCGTATTCCATTTTCGCAGCCTTTACGTTCTTAGTATAAACCAAGAATCAAAAAATTGCAAAAACGTGTTGAAATATTTTAATCCTATACTTTTGCACTTTTTTATAAACCAGTATTTTATGCAGCTCTCGAAAATAGATTCCCGCTTTCGCTGGAATGACAGCAACTGGCATTTTTAGCTGTTCCACATGTCATTCCTGCATAAGCAGGAATCCAGAAAGTGCAAAACTATAGTTAATCATATCCGCTTTTTGTACTTCAGTTCCTTGAACCTGATGCAAAATGTTGTACCCTGCCCCTCTTGCAGGGTGATACTTCCATGTAACTGCTCCTGCACAAGCGATGCGACCAGTTGCAGCCCCAGAGATTCGGTGTTTTTATAATCCATACCTGGGGGCAGCCCTATGCCGTTGTCTCCTACCACAAGCTCGTAGTACTCCTCATCCGCCTGATAAAGTTTTATTGATATCTCACTAGTTATTGTACGCAAGGGTTGTTCATCCCCTCTGTCAGTTGAAAACCCGTATTTAAGGGAGTTTGATATAAGTTCATTTATAACCAGGCCGCAGGGGATAGCCGTGTCTATGCCAAGTATTATGTTGTTTGCCGCAATACTGAGGTTGACCTTGCCCGCCTGCAGCCCATACGTGGAGAAAAGCCCGCCAACTAGACTCTTTATGTAATCAGCAAAATCTATGCTTGCCAGGTCTGAAGATTTATAGAGCTTTTCGTGTATAAGGGCCATCGACTTGATCCTGTACTCGCTGTCTCTAAACAGCCCCGACAGCTTGGCATCCTTGATATATCTAGCCTGAAGGCGCAGGAGGCTTGATATTACCTGCATGTTGTTCTTGACACGATGGTGTACTTCACGTAAAAGCACCTCTTTTTCCCTAAGCGAGGCCCTTATCCTCTCCTCTGACTCCATGCGCTCTGTTATGTCCTGGGTCATCATGCAGAGTCCAGCAAACCCATCATCTGACCAGATACCGGAGAGTCTGAAATCAAGATAACGAGGCTGCCCCCTGTCTGTCCTCACAATGACAAAGCTGCTGTCCCTTCTCTCCCTAACCAGGTCAATGGCCAGCTCAAACCTCTGACACTCTACCTGCAGGCCATCCAGCACTGTAAACAGAGTCGTGTTTGCAAACGTCTCAGCCTTTAAGTCAAACATGCGCTGTGCGGCAGGGTTATAGTATCTAACGTTGAAATCCAGGTCGGTGGCAATTATGGCTATATCCATAGAGGAGCTTAGGATGCCGTTGAGATACGCTGTCTTTTCGCTGATGGCCCTTATCTTGTCATGGAGCATTAGATTTAGCTTATTTATCTCCTTCTGTTGACATATAACCCGCACGCACTCCTTGATGGCCTGGGCAAGGCTGTTGAGTTTTACAGGCTTTAGGATGTACTTATCAATACCTATGTCTATGGCGCTCATTAGAAACTCAAAATCGTTGTGTGAGGTCGTTACTATTATCGGAACTGTGGCGTCTATCTCCTTTATGGCCTCGGACATCTTAAGTCCGTCCATAAATGGCATCCTAATATCGGTTATGACTAACTCTGGCTTATGTCGTTGATAAAGTTCAAGACCCTCCTTACCGTTTGTAGCAAAATGTACGGTTTTAATCTGCTTTTGGAGGAATCTCTCAAGTGCACTCCTAGCTACATCATCATCTTCCACAAAGATGGCTGTCAGTTCATATGGTATCTGAGCGGTATTAATGTCAAGCACTGTTGTCTTCCAATCCCCTTTACTTTAGATATTTCAGTATCGTAATCAGGCACTCTATAACCTCTGGCGTATCCATAAACCCTCTTGTCTAAAAGAGGCTAGTTTAGAGACTACTTGCTTGTTTAAAAGAATAGAAAAAACACGTAATACTTAGTTGCATCCAAAAAAGTTGAACATTAATGGGGTCAAGGGGACTGGTCCCCTTGCAGAGGGGTCTGAGGGGAGACAGGGTCTCCCCTTCTATACTAATACTGGTATAAACGCAACTTGGTATAAGCAATAAAGATGCTACCACAAAAGACTCCCAATGACCCCATAGACTGCCACTGAATTTACTATATATCTCTATCAATTTATCTTACAAGGGAAAGAGTAACGGGCTTCGGAATCTCCTCACCTACTTCTATCATATCCTCGATAAACAACTCGCAAGCAGTAATTGCTTCTTTTATAGCTTTTTCCGGAGTGCTGCCAAAAGCTGAAAACCCCGGAAATTCTAGTATGGTCGCAACGTAGCTTTCGTCCGTGTCACTCCAAACTATGTTAATCGAATATCTGAACATTGCTATTCTCCTAATTAATTGAAAATAATCGATAAACTTTAATAACTGTTCAGTCTTATATCGCTTTGCCTTGCTTTTATCCTTTTCATCTGGCTGAAAATTCATCCTTTTACCTATTTGCGGATGTATTAAATCAGGATGTTTGTATAGTTTATGGCTTCCTTTGTGTCGATTAAAAACAAAACCTGTTTTTTCAGCTAACAAACATAATTCGCTAAAATGCAAATTTCCAGGTGAGTACTTTGCCTTTGTATATAATTTTCCTCTCGTTTCCATCCTGGCGACCCACGCTACGTACTATAAAGACATCTTTATCGTGTTCTTCATCACAATACTTACCACATTGTTTTATCTTGTTCGTCTTTATAATAACCTACACCATTTCGTAATATCAAGGCTAATATTTTTGTAATAGTTCAGTATACGATTGAAATGTTTGGTAGTCCTGCAAAGGCAGTGATATTCAATCCCCCTCCCTCAATGGGAGGGGTTAGGGGAAGGTGTTAAATTTACTGTCACCACTACTTGTGCAGGACTACCACTCTTCAATGAGAATTACTGACAGGCAATTCGTCCTCTTGCTTTTAAGTGATGGATTGATTATAATAACAAAATTACATCAAAAGCACGACTTGCAATTAGGGAACTGGAGTGAGATTCTCCTGCTGCCCCGCAGCCGTGATGGGAACGAAAACCAGGGTTGGTGGAAAGCCAACTCAACGCCACTGAAGGCGCTGTAAAGCCATTTGGGAAGGCGGGCTAGTAGGACGCAGATAACAATGCCCTGAGCCGGAAGACCTGTTGCAGAGAGGATTACCACGCGGGTGGAGACGTGAAAGAAAGAAAGTTTAAGAAGAGAGGCCTGAAAGAGGCTCCTGCTGTTATCATAGCCGCCTTTGGAACAAACACTAATGGCCGGGTCGTCTATGAGTTGTTTGATAGCGTCCTGAAGACGCATTTTGAAAGCGTCAAGGTGCTGTGGGCATACACCTCGGAGATTATAAGGGAAAAGACTGGTAATCCTGGTGTTTTGCAGGCGCTTGCAATGCTGGAGGAAGAGGGCTACAGGAGGGCGGTAGTCCAACCGTTACAGATATTTCCCGGAACCGAGTATCAGGAGCTTATGGAGACGTGCCTTAGCTTTCCTGGCGTTCGGGTAGTGGCCGGTGAGACCCTTCTGCACAGATGGCACTTCGTTGATGAGGTCTTTAGCGCAATCTCAAACGACTTCCTGTCTCAGAAGGAAGGCATAAACCTCGTCGTTGCTCATGGCACGCCTCTGTGTGCTGATCCGGCCAACATAGTCTATATAGGTCTGGACAATTACCTGCAAAACCACTACAACAACGTGTTTCTATCCACCGTAGACGGCATCCCCGACCGCATTAGTGCATTAACCCGTATTAAAACCCGTCTCGAACAAACGAAGAAGACTAAGCACCGTGTAAGGCTGCTTCCCTTTATGTACGTAGCAGGTCTGCACGTTGAAAAGGACCTCCTTGGCACTCAGGATAGTTTCAAGACGGACTTAGAGAGCTTGGGACTTGCGGTGGATTGCCCTATCGTCTCATACGGAGAGAACTCGTTCGTAAAGGGTCTGGGGTTTTATAAGGAGGTACAGGCCTGCTTTGTCAAAAGGATAGAGAGATCTCTTGATATAATGCGATTTTATTGATTATGATGAAGTTAGAAACTATTTTAGATCTGATGAAACGGCTAAAGCTATTTATAACGACGGCGTTTTTGATATATTTTATGCTTATACCCTTGCCTGCGTTTGCCATGCATGTGATGGAGGGGTTTTTACCGATTGGGTGGTGTGTGCTGTGGTATGCGGTATCGCTGCCTTTCATTGTCTACGGACTCCGTGCAATAAAAAAAATCGTTTCAGATAAGCCCAGCCTTAAGATGCTGCTTGGTCTCAGCGGGGCGTTTATATTTGTACTCTCTGCCTTAAAGATACCGTCCGTTACTGGCAGTTGTTCTCATCCAACGGGTGTGGGGTTGGGAGCGATACTATTTGGGCCTACCGCCATGACGGTTATGGGCAGCATTGTGCTGGTCTTTCAGGCGCTCTTACTTGCACATGGGGGCATTACCACCCTAGGGGCCAACGTCCTGTCAATGGCGATAGCCGGCCCTTTTGTTGCGTACGCAACGTATAGACTCTGTCGAAGCATAAATCTACCACAGTGGATGGGGGTGTTTCTTGCTGCAACCTTGGGTGATCTGTGCACGTATACTGTGACTGCTATTGAGATGGCCCTAGCCTTTCCAGCTACTGATGGCGGGTTCACGGTCTCTGCGGTGAAGTTTCTGAGCATCTTTGCTGTTACGCAGGTGCCGTTGGCCGTGTGTGAGGGGTTATTGACTGTGATCGTGTTTAACGTCCTGTCTACATACAGTGTTGAGGAACTTCAGGAACTTTCGCTTTTCTCTAATAAGGGCTGCAACTAAACATGCTGTGTAAAAACGTAATCTTATTGTTTCTATGTATAACTATTGCGGTTACACCGCTGTTGATCCATACAAAGGCCAGCTTTACAGGAACTGATGACCAAGCAGTAGATGCGGTGAAAGAGATCAAGGCCGACTATGTACCGTGGATGCGGCCTCTGTGGACACCTCCAAGCAGCGAGGTCGCAAGTCTGATATTTGCCCTACAGGCGGCAGCAGGAATGGGTTTCATTGGCTACTATATTGGTTATAAACGGGCCATGAGGCAGAAGACCTTTAAAGACTCAACCAGCGAACATGCCAACAAGCATGATTGACACTTATGCTTATAACAATGCCCTCAAGGATGTCCACCCCGCAGAAAAGTTTTTCTTAGCATCCCCTATTGTGCTCTTATGCCTTATAACCAAATCGGAGATAGTATTGTTCTTAGCAGCTAGCGTGACAACTATTGCCACGGTGTACAGGGCCGGCATACCCCTTGGATTTTATCTAAAGACGCTTTGTCTTCCTCTTTCGTTTGCCATCTTAGGCGGGTTTGGTGTGGCTTTGGCTGTGGTACCATCAGGTGTTGAGACGCTCTTTGGGATAACGTTCTTTGGCAAGACCATCGGCATTACTTTGGAGAGTTTGAGGTCTGCCTCCTTATTGGTGCTAAAGACCGTTGCTGCTATGTCAGCCCTCTTTTTTTTTCTCTAACCACGCCCATAGTTGACGGTATGGCCTTCTTAAAGATGATGCGGATACCACCCCTGCTAATTGAGCTTGCCGGACTTACGTACCGGTTTATATACGTGTTGATGGAGACGGCCTCCAAGGTCTATGTCGCTCAGAAGGCTCGTTTGGGATATCATAGTCTGCGGGTGGCGTACAGATCGTCAGGGGCGCTTGTTTCAAGCCTCATCGTCCTTACTCTTAAATATGCCAGGGAGCTTGATGTAAGCCTCGCCTCAAGGGGCTATACCGGTGAATTAAACGTGTTACAGCGGCCATACAGCCTGTCCTGGAAAAACATAGCCGCAATAGCAGCCATCGATGGGTCTTTGATTGCCGCTGCCCTGGTTTTATAGTATTACTATAGATTTGTACTTTCTGGGTTCATGCTTACGCAGGAATGACCACTGCTCAGGTCAGGGGCAGGCATAGAACAGCCAAAAACGCTATTTGCTGTCATTCCCGCGAAAGCGGGAATATATTTTCAAGAGCTGCATAAAATGCTGGTTTACAAAAAAATGCAAAAGTATAGGTACTGAGTGAAGCGCTGCATCTTACAGGCCAGTGATATAACCTACAGGTATCCAGATGGCTCGGAGGCCTTACAAGGGTTTACCGCCGGATTGGAAGGCGGGAAGAAGACCGCTATCATCGGCCCTAATGGGGCTGGCAAATCTACATTCCTGATGCATCTAAACGCTATACTTCGACCTCGTTCGGGCAAGCTCTACTTCAAGGACAGGGAGTTCAGCTATGGCCGCGACTTTCTAAGGCTGTTGCGTAAGAGCGTGGGGGTCGTCTTTCAGGACCCCGACAGGCAGTTGTTCTCGGCGAGCGTCTTTCAGGACGTCTCGTTTGGCCCCATGAACTTAGGACTGCCCGTGCAGAGGGTTACGGAGCTTACGGATTGGGCACTGAGGGCAACGGGTATCTATCATCTAAAACACAAACCCGTTCATATGTTGAGTTTCGGTCAGAAGAAGCTGGTCACCATTGCTGGCATCCTTGCCATGCGGCCCGATGTAATAGTCCTAGACGAGCCTACCATAAGCCTCGACGTAAGTCACACCGCTTTGCTCGTTGCCTTACTCAACACCCTTGCCGCCGAGGGAGTTACCCTCGTGATGTCCACGCACGACGTCGATCTGGTCTATGCCTGGGCCGACAACGTTGTGGTCGTGCAGGATGGGGTAAAGGTTGTCGAGGGCACACCCCATGAGGTCTTTGGCAACGAAGACCTGCTAAGACAGGGCGTTGTCTCCAAGCCGTTTGTCCTTGCTATCTATGATGAGCTTAAAAAAAACGGTCTATTTAAAGGCATCGCCTCCCCGCCACGGACAAGGGAGGAACTTCTTGCAGCCATCCAGGGGTGCATAAGAACCCTCATGCCCTGACGGGCACAACAAACAATGAAACAGACAATATCTACGTATAGAATAGAGTATTCTTGTAATAAATAATCTTCTTTAGTTATAACATAAAGATAAAAAAGAATAAAAGATGGTAATGATTGATAAGTTAGAGAAGGAAGCCATTTCTATTGTAAATCCGGTAGTCCTGTACAAGTAGTGGTGACAGTAAACTTAACACCCTCCCCTAACCCCTCCCATCAAGGGAGGGGGATTGAATATCACTACCTCTGCAGGACTACCGCTTTTAGGACATATAGGCTATGTTATAGCAATAGTCTTATCATTTGGTCAGCAAATAAGACCATAATTCCTAACATTGAAATGCATCTTTACTTTCATAGATCCTCTTACCA
>PEAB01000097.1:0-5956 GCA_002753395.1 Nitrospirae bacterium MYbinv3
TAGGGAGAATGCTGCGTAGTTTTCTCTTGCTCTCAATCCATACAGTCACCCCTTTGCCAATTGAACCCCACAAAGATATATCTCCACTCTTCAATGAGAATTACTGCCTATGCAGCCCATAACTTGACAAAATATAAAATGTCTGGTAATATTTAATATTATAGAGAGTAAATAAACTTATTAAAAGGAAAAAAGAACTATGGGTGGAGCTTATACAACATATCATCCGCATAAGATCAAGCGAAAGAGAAAACATGGCTTTTTGGAGCGGATGAGCACCAAAGCTGGGCGAAGGTTAATAAAGAGGAGAAGGGATAAGGGACGCAAGGTTTTAGCAGTATAAAGAAAGGATATGAGTTTAAGAAGGTCTTTTCTATCGGTAAACATATAGTATCAAAGAGTTTTAAGGTATGCTATCTAAAGGTAAACACGCAGGACTGGAGGCTAGGGCTTGCCGTTAGTAAGCGTGTAGGTAATGCAGTCAAACGTAATAGGGTTAAACGACTGTTGCGGGAGGCATTCAGAAGGGAATTAAACAATTATTTGATGATGAAACAGGCGCTGGGACAACCGGTAGACGAGGTGAGGGTTGCTACAAATGGGTATGACGTAGTTTTTGTAGGACGACAGGGGATAAGCGATATTGTTTTTAGTGATTTGTGTAAGGAAATGGTATTTGTCTTTGGTAGGATCGCTGGGAAACAGAGGTATCGGTAAGTATTATAAACATGCGGGCAGTATTAATATACATGATTAAGACATATAAGTACTTCCTCGCTCCATTATTCCCTCAAAGCTGTCGTTTTGAACCAAGCTGCTCAGCATATGCCATAGGGGCAATTGAAAGGTTTGGCGCCCTTAAAGGCTCTGCCAAGGCAGCGTATAGAATACTAAGGTGCAACCCGTTTAATAGCGGCGGCTATGATCCCCCTATTAATAACGAATAAAATTGAGAAGATAAAGAGTTATACATTTAGATTATGGAAAAAAGGGCTTTAATTGCAATATCGCTATCAGTATTAGTACTGATATTATATCAGTACTTCTATGTAAGACCACAGATGAAGAACATGCCGCATCCTCGTGAGGTTCAAACTAACACACCTAAAAACCCAGCCGCTACAACCACTCCAGCAACAACGCCAGCTCAGAATACACAGACTCAAACTCAGCAAAAGACGACATCCGTTGCGCCAACGCCTGTAACTTCAGATAAGGAGAAGTTGATCAGGGTGGAATCAAAGCTGTACGTGGCCGTGCTATCCTCAAAGGGAGGGGTGGTCAAGTCTTTTACCCTAAAAGATTATAAGGAAAACAATGATAATGCAATATCGTTATACAAGGCCGACACCATAGTGCCTTCAATGACCATTGGCACAAAGGATCAAACCTCCTCAGCCTCCTCTATCAACCCAATCACGCTTTTATCCTTTGACTTTGCCACCGAGGCATCTGACAGCATACTCAGTCAAACAGAGAAGAAACAGTTGGTCTTTGAATTTGCAAAGGATGGCAAGCGCATCATAAGAACATATACGTTTTATGGTGACAACTATAAGATCGACCTCAAGGATGAGGTCAGCGGGTTAAGCCCCTATTACATAACACTTGGCAGCGATTTTTATGATGACAGCGCTGTCAGCTATGGGGCGCATGTAGGACCGGTTATTCTGCAGGATATGGACAGGATTGAGGTAAAGACAGACAAGAAGTTGGACGCCGCCTTTCCCTATACCGGGAACATCAAGTGGATTGCCAGCGAAAACAAGTATTTTGTAGGCGCTATAGTGCCTCTTACAAAGGCTGCTGAGTCTCTAATATGGAAGAAAGACGACAAGATACTTGTTGGCCTTAAAAATACAGAGCCCGTCACTGAGTACTTGATTTACATGGGGCCTAAGAAATACGATACCCTTAAGTCCCTAAATGTATCCTTAGAGCATGTCGTGGACTTTGGCTTTTTCTCCTTCATAGCAAGACCCCTGTTCTGGGCGCTCTTATTTATTAATAGTTTTATGGGTAACTACGGTTGGTCTATCATCTTGTTGACGCTCGTCATAAGGGTGCCCTTTATACCGTTGATAAGCAAGGGGCAGAGGTCTATGAAAAAACTGCAAAAGGTGCAGCCGCTTATGAATGAGATACGTGAACGGCACAAGAAAGACCCACAAAGGATGCAACGAGAGATAATGGAGCTCTACAAGAAGCACAAGGTCAACCCAATGGGCGGCTGTTTGCCAATCGTGATACAGATACCAGTGTTTTTTGCCCTGTACAAGGTACTGTTAGTGGCGATAGAGTTAAGAAGTGCACCTTTTATGTTCTGGGTAAGAGACCTATCCTCAAAAGACCCTTACTACATACTGCCTATTATCATGGGTATAACCATGTTGATACAACAGAAGATGACCCCTACGAGCATGGACCCCACCCAGAACAAGGTGATGATGTTCATGCCGATAATCTTTACATTTATGTTTTTGAGCTTCCCATCCGGTTTAGTCCTCTACTGGCTGATAAGTAACGTCCTAAGCATAGTACAGCAGTTCTACATCAATAAGACACCAGACGCCGCCATAGCGGCCAACTAAAGATGAATAAGGAGGGCTTTGCCTACTGACGCAGGGGATTGCAACCCCTCCCCTCAGACCTAATGCTGTTGACTTAAGGATATAAAGATGCAAAAAAATAGAGAGGGCTTTGCCCTCCCTAGACCCTCCCACAAGGGGAATCGTCCCCTTGACCCCATTAAAGCAAATCATTGTTTCCTTTAGTTTTATATGAAAGTCTAACAATATCCTACATAATTAAGGACTTTCATTGTTTGTTGTGTCCGTAAGGTCATGGTGGTTTTTATGCACCCAAGTTCTCCTTCTTTGCTAAATGCACTCACCCTGAATTGGCTAGAAATCTGTTATAATCAGTAGAGGTATGGATATAATCACCTGTCATGTAAACGCTGATTTCGATTGCCTTTCCTCTATGGTGGGGGTGAAGAAGTTCTTCCCTGAAGGGAAGCTCGTGTTTCCCGGCTCTCAGGAGCGGGTGGTGAGGGACTTCCTAAAGACATTCCCCATCGAGACGCTGCGCATCAAGGATATTGACATGCTCAGTGTACGTAGGCTGATCATCGTTGACACCAAAGACCCAAACCGGATCGGTGAGTTTAAGGCGCTGCTAGACAAAAGAGACATACAGGTCTTTGTCTATGATCACCATCAAAAAGGCGATAAAGATATCAGGGCAACTGTGGAGACCATCGAGGAAGTGGGAGCCACAGCAACCCTTATAACCGAGTTGATCCACAGCAAGGGGGTTTTAATAACCCCACTTGAGGCAACACTCCTATGCCTGGGCATATACGAGGAGACCGGCTCTATGCGTTTCCCCTCCACAACGGAGCGAGACCTCCTTAGCGCTGCCTTTCTCCTCAGACGAGGGGCCAACCTCAATATCGTTTCTGACTATATAAAGCCACAGTTCAGCAAGGAGGCCCTTGCCCTTTTAAACGAATTGATTGTATCGCTGACGGAGGTATATATAAGCGGGGTGAGGATAAAGATAGGGATGGCATCGCTTGAGCAATACATGGGCGACGCTGCACAACTAGCCCACAACATCATGGACATGGAAGACATAGACGCCCTAGTGTTGATATTAAACATGGAGGGAAGAAGCGTCCTGATTGGTAGAAGCAGGGTAGCAGAACTCAACATCGCCGATATAATGAAGGAGTTTGGAGGTGACGGTCATCCTATGGCTGCCTCTGCCAGCCTTAGCGAAGCCATACCTCAGATCATCAAAGAGCAGGTCGTAAAGATACTGCACAACATCATCAAGCCTACTAAAACGGCTAAGGACATCATGACCACCCCCGTTATAACAGTAGATGTCACCTCTACAATAAAGGATGCTCAACGCCTACTGACCAAATACGCCATAAACGTCCTGCCCGTCATCAAGAAGACAGTATACGTTGGCCTGATATCACGCGAGATTGTCGAGAAGGCCATCTTCCACGGCTTTAACAATAGCGCAGTGTATGAGTTTGCCACTACCGATGACATCGCCGCAGCCACTGATACACCCATGCGTGAGATTGAAGAGACCATGATTGAGAAAAACCAGCGTTTTATGCCAGTCATCACAGGCAATATGATAGTTGGCGCTATAACCAGAACAGACCTCCTGCGTACCCTCTACGAGGATTACATAAGAAAGGAGCGACGCGACTACACTAGCCAGGAGCCAAAGCACCCGATTACACGCAACGTTTCCACACTTGTAAAGGAACGGTTGCCGGGTTTTGTCAACAGGCTTCTGATAATAGCCGGTGAGACAGCAGATAAACTCAACGTCAAGGCGTACATCGTAGGAGGTTGTGTGCGCGATCTGCTGAGGGCACAGCAGAACCTTGATATCGATATAGTCATAGAGGGTGATGGTCTGTTGTTTGCCACAGAGTTGGCCAGCCACCTACACGCTAAGTTAAAGACGCACAACAGGTTTCAGACCGCCAAGATCAGCTCCATAAAACATCCTCAGTTTGACAACGCCAATCTGTCTTCTGACTTTGCAATAGACATCGCCACAGCCAGAACTGAGCACTACGAAAGTCCCGCAGCCCTTCCAACGGTTGAGACCTCTTCCATCAAAAAAGACCTCTATAGGCGCGACTTCACCATCAATACGCTGGCCGTGAGTATCAATAAGAAAAATTTTGGCGTACTCTACGACTTCTTTGGCGGTCAGAAGGATCTCAAGGAGCGTACAATCCGCGTACTACACAACCTAAGTTTCATTGAGGACCCAACTAGGGCATTCAGGGCAGTGAGGTTCTCTGAGCGCTTCGGGTTTAAGATAAGCAGGCATATGGAAAAACTCATAAAGTCAGCACTAAAGTTCAATCTGTTTGACAAGCTATCCGGTGCGCGGATGTATGACGAATTCCTTCTTATCTTCAAGGAGACTGAGGCCGAGAGGACGTTGCACAGGCTTGCCAATCTGGGGCTGTTGAAGGTCTTGCATCCCGATCTTGCCTACACAAAGCAGCTTGAGGCGTTGTTACAGTCTGTGCGTAACACTATCTCGTGGTATCGGTTGACCTTCCTGGAGGAGAAGGCTGATACAACCGCTGTTTACTTCATGGCGTTGTTGTCGTTTTTGGGTGAGAGTGACCAGTCATTAACGCTTGACAGGCTTAACACACCACCTAAGACTAAGAACTGCATATTGAAGACCCTTAATATTTACAAGGCCGCCATACCAGTTTTAGATTATACTGACCCTGCTGTTACATATCATACTCTGCATAGGTTTAGCATAGAGGGAATTTTGTTTTTAATGGCTGTGTGTGTAGATACAGGCAAGCAGAAGGCTATCTCAAGGTATCTCACTGAACACAGGGATTTAAAACCTTTGATTGACGGAACGGCACTTCAAGAGATGAGTATAAAACCCGGCCCCATCTATTCAATCATACTACGGGAGGTACTAGACAACAAACTGCGTGGGAGACTAAACAGCCTCGATGACGAGATGGCATTTATCAAGCTACGGAAGATATAATATCAATATTTTGCACTTTTTTGTAACCCAGTATTTTATGTAACTCTTGAAAATAGATACCCGCTTTCGCGGAAATGACAGCAAATAGCGTTTTTGGCTGTTCTATGCCATCCCCTGACCTGAGCAGGAATCAAGAAAGTGCAAACCTATAGATAATTAGGTATCCTCACTGCTCCAATGTGGTTCTCTATTTTTTTGGAAAAAGAAAGAGCTTTTCTGAGTAATCTGGATATTCTTCGTCTCATTGTACAATTAAATCTTTCGATGTGGCTAGTTTTTCCACTTTCTTTTCCAACAGGACGATGTCTTTTTGATGGAATAATTCCTGTGTATGCCGTCCAAAAATCTGTATAACATACGGCGCATTGCCTATAAACAGGAGGAAGCG
>PEAB01000097.1:6012-11119 GCA_002753395.1 Nitrospirae bacterium MYbinv3
AACCACTTCGCCAGAATCATCATCTAATGCTAACCAAATCCATTGTTTATTCTCTTTATTTCCGACATAAGACCACATTTCATCACATTGGATTATTAGACGTCCCTTTTCACTTTTTTACATCTATACATTGAGGCACTGTATCATATTTTTGGTTCACATAATCTTGAAGCCAATGTTCAGAGACACCAGTAACACGTACAATTGCAGCTAATGCCATCCTCTCTAATAACAATGGTTCCTTCTTACTTCAAGTGTGTTACTCAACTTAAGGTTAGCGACCAACGGGAGCGGAGGTTACAATCTACAGCCTTATCCTTTATAGGCTTTCCCTCGAAAACAATAGAGATTAAAGGCAACATGACAAGGTTTACCATTTCTCATTCCCTACCGTTCAGAGGTGGGGTTGTTAATCTTACCCACTCAAAGTTGGCAAGAGTCATTTCTTATGCACCCTGGTGCTGTTCAAACAGAGTCTTCTCAAACAACGCATTCTATGAATGAGGCCTCAGATGAGGTTAAACGGGCTACTCAGTATATAACAGAGGTTGGCAGTGCCTTACACATGATAGTAGAGGCAAATCAGGAAGTAAGTGATCAGATAAGACACATAGCAGTCGCCGTGGATGAGCAGTCAGCCGTATCCGCTGACGTGGCCAAAAATATAGAACAAACCCTTAATATTGCGAGAGAAGTAGAGACAATGTCTGCCGAGGTCATGGACGAAGTCAATACAATTATTAACATATCAAGGGACCTATCGGATAAAACTAAAGGTTTTAAGCTCGAAAGAAAAGCTCTACCACACTTTTAGTTAGTTAGGATATCTATTAATCTTCTATACCTCGTAGATGTTGTAGTCTCTGAGGAGGTAGATGTCGTTCTCCGTTAGTGTGATATCATCTGCTTTTAGTTCGTATGTTTCAAGGAACTCATCGTTGATCTTGATCTTATAAATGGCGGTGCCGGCCTCTTGCAAGATAGTCTCTCTTAGATGCCTGTCCGTGCTCTGTGGGTCATGGTGGGTAAAGCCGATCTTCTTGGCCCTGCAGATAATGCCCTGCTTGATACTGCCATGAGGGGTACCATGCCCAAAACCTGCGGTGGAGGTCTTGTATCTGTGGTCATCGTACTGCGCATCTATGATAAGCAGATCGGCATCTGCAAAATGCTCACGCAGCTCTGATGAAAGAGCCGCTACGTCCTCATGATCCGTAGCTATGACTGCAACCTTTTCAGTCGGGTTTTCCTCAAACCGATAACTTATACAGTTGGCATTACTGTGATAGGTCTTGGCCATCTTGATCACCATACACTCACTCAGTAAGTACTTATGCTTGTTTAAGGAGACCTGTACGTTCTTCTTTAATATATTCTTGTAATCATCCAGACCTATCATTGTAAATCCCCCAATGGGGTGGATGATAACAACACGGACGTCATAGTCCAACATAGTAATGAACTTAATCTTATGCGATATCTTCTTGGCGTCAACAGGGAAGTATGGCCGGCTGAACAGATGCTTGATCATGCTCTCTGGTCCATGCCCGTTATCCATCGGACCATATAAGGTCATTGGCACCATGTCAATAAAGGTTGGAGGGCTTAGTGTCAACCCTACGATGTGATCCCAGTGA
Organism: Nitrospirae bacterium MYbinv3; assembly: GCA_002753395.1. Lineage (GTDB taxonomy): Bacteria > Nitrospirota > Thermodesulfovibrionia > Thermodesulfovibrionales > Magnetobacteriaceae > Magnetobacterium. The sequence continues at coordinate 7,650 of PEAB01000097.1, forward strand.
TAGTGTGTAAGCATAATGTAGTAGTGAAGCCCGTTAGCTATCTCATCCAGATAGTGCCACCCCGCAGGGACAAACCCGGTACCGGCATCAACAAACAACCTCGCCCCCTTTGGCAGACACTCAGACATGATCTCATAACAAGTCGTATTGCCACCGGCCTCTACGCTGTCAACATTGGATATGGCGATGCTGCCCCTCGTGCCCCAAGCCTTAACTCTCATACACTATCTCCATTTATACACAATTATATATAATACTCTACTTGTTGCAATTGTTACTATATTTTTATTCGAGTAATTTTTGTTAATCTAAAGCATCGTTAAATATAGCGGAGCTTGATTTGATAAAATACAAAGCAACATACCATGTGAATTATGGGGTCAAGGGGGCGAGTCCCCTTGCGAGGGGGGCTGAGGGGGGGACGGAGCGCCCCCCTTCTGTCTTCAGTATCGCACGCAATTGAAATCCACGATAATGTGAGGATATATTATGAAAGACAAGGGATATACGGAATTGATATGTAAACAGTTTTGCACGTTCTACTCCGAGGGAAAGGAGTCGCTACAGTGTGCCACGTATCTTTACGTTAGAGACAGATTGAGCGAAGACAGACTGACCGGGCTTGTTTGCGGGGTTGAGAAGGAGGTTGAGTTCCTGGATGATGCGTTTGTAAAAGAGACCATCTGCAAGCAGTGCGATTTCTTGAAGGATGGTTGTGATTACCGTGAAGGTCTTAAATCCCCACCGTGTGGCGGTTACAGGGTGGTAGAGGCATTAAGGGGAAAAGGGGTTTTGTAGTAGACACGCACAGATGAGAGACTACCCTACAGAAGTTACTATAGACAACACGCTGTATCAATTTGAAAGAGTGCTTAAGGAGGACTTCTTTTCGATAAATCTTCTGTATAACAACGAAAGAAACGTGCGCTATGTCCTAAAGCTCTCCGACTTTAGATTTATATTCGGTACACTCCTGCGCCCGTTAGCCGCTTTCTTCTCAAAGCGAGAGTATAAGATTTATAAACTTGTGGCCGACATTCAGGGCATACCCGCGCTGGGACCGCGGTATGGCAAGAGGGGATACTTTCATCTCTACGTGGATGGCCTTGTACTACACGAGTTTAAGGGGAGACTGCCCGATGACTTCTTTGTGCGATTGAAGGTTATCATAGAGCAGTTGCATCAAAGACGCATCTTCTACCTCGACCTAAACAAACTTGGGAACATCATAGTGGGCAGCGACGCCCTGCCTTACCTGATTGACTTCCAGGTAAGCATCTATTTCAAGCAAAGAAGAGGCATTTGGGGCAACATCACCGACAGAATCTTTAAAGGGCTTATCAAAGAAGACATATACCATCTGTACAAACATAAAAAGCGCTTTCAACCAGAGCTGATGACACCGCAAGAGCTTAACCTGGCTAAACGCACGGGGTTTAACAAGTGGTACAACCGTCTTTTTGGGCATCCCTACCGTAAAGTCAAACGCCTAATCTATCCCTCTGGCAGCAACGAAATAATCTGGTACAAATGGAAAAAAATCAGAGACAAAAACAAGAATATCCCCTAAAGTGCCTTTGATATTTACCCTATCCCTCATCGTCCAGGGTGCATATAAACTTACCGTGAAAATCTTAATGAGTTAAGGCCCAAAAACCTACCCTCACCGTCTATGACAGTTTTTTTGCAATGACTCTATGTCTTATAATAAGTTATGAGCAAAGAAATAAAGAAAAATTACCATGTTTTTTTTAAGAGGATACATCGTAGATGCTTATGAATTTTTTAACATAATCCTGATAGTCCGTTAAATCGTGGTTCAGACAGTTTTTTCTAATACGATTGCCCTGTCTTGCACGGCAATGACAAGACGACCCTAAGTTTCTTATGAACCCCGTCAAAGCAGCAATTCTCACTGAATTTGCAGAATGGCTTTTTATAAGGATTTTACTGTGTATATGAAAAATGTTTTTCGCGGTGTTTTTATAGTATATTGCTTACATATCAATAAATTACATTCATTATCAGTGAGAATCGCTGCCATCAAAGCGTTTCGGTTGTCAACCGGTTGTGGATCGTGCTATCATAAGGTACAAGGAGGTAATAGCGATACAGATGTTGTTGGAAGCACGGGTGGACAGGTTGGAGAGCCTCATGGCAGAGGCAATTGAACTTCATAACTCCACGCTGCGGGAGATACGGGAGATGAGGCTCGAATCGGAGAAACGCACTCTAAAGTACAAGGAAGAGAAGGAAGAGAAGGAAGAACGCGACCGAAGAATAGAAGAGCGCGACCGAAAAGATAAGGAGTCACAGGAGGCATATCGCCTAGAGATGGCCGCTATAAATGCTCATATAGCGGACCAGAACCAGCAGGCTAAAGAGGATACTCGAAAAAGACACAAGGAGTATATGCTTCTTATGCGGAAGCTAAATCAGAGATTAGGAGAGATCTCTAACAAACAGGGAACCCTGGGTGAGGACATAATTGCTCCTGGCGCCATCCCATTGATAAGGCGGTACTTCAAATGTGAACCTTCTTATGTTAGTCAAAGGACCAAGCAGAAGAAAGGGCACAAGAATTGTGAGGTTGACCTCATGCTCATAGGCCAGGATAAGGCATTTATGATAGAGGTTAAATCCAGTCCGGACTCGCGAGATGTAGACAAAATCCTGACTAAGGCAAAGACCCTGGTGGACTTTTTCCCTAACTGTGCTGATAAACAAATCATCCCTATGCTAGCTAGTATCGTAATTGATAAGTCTATCATAAACTACGCAAACAAGAAAGGCCTCTATGTTGTTGCCTACAAACAGTGGGAGTATCTTGACATTCTCAACTTCAAGAAGATAGGCCCAGGGTTGTAGAACCTACATCAGATTACAAGACTAGCCATACTTAAAGGACTATATTAATCATGGGCAAAATAAGTATTTTTGAGGTAATAATGTTGGTTTGTTTTGGTGCTGCCTGGCCGGTTTCTATCTGCAAATCTCATAAGTCAAGAAAAAATGATGGTAAAAGTATCATTTTTCTGTTTGTGGTTTTTTTAGGATATATATCGGGTATTATTCACAAGGTTGTTTATAATTTTGACTATATTACATATTTGTATCTCTTCAATTGCTTGATGGTATTAATAGACATTTTATTGTATTTTAGAAATAGTTCTATCTGCGATGTGTAATAATAAAACGGAAGTTCGCAATAAGTACATTGATCATTACGGGGTCAAGGGGACTGGTCCCCTTGCAGAGGGGTTTGAGGGGAGACAGAGTCTCCCCTTCTATACCAATACTGGTATGAACGCAACTTGGTATCAGACATATTTTGAGGGAGAATGCTTCAGAATTGGGTGCATAAGAAATTCATGGGGGACTTTCGGAGCATGTAGAGTAAGCCCTCACAAATGTTTTAGAATATATTATTGAAGAAAAAACATCTAAAACAATGGAGGGCAGTATGAATA
>PEAB01000098.1 GCA_002753395.1 Nitrospirae bacterium MYbinv3
AGCGTAGGCTCTATACATTTATATCACTTTCGTATGCAAGATATAACCAATTATGCCAATAAATTTGGGTTGACTGTGATTGAACACAAAACATTTTCTTATCCTCAAATGTTTGTATTCGCTGGAGGTATCTTACCAAACCTATCTAAGGCCTTCGCCCCTGCAATGAAGGTATCCCAAGCTCACATGTTCCAAAAAATTCTTTCACGTTTAGATTCGATGGGAATGGGCAATGATATGATTGTTGTATTAGAAAAGAAGTAATAGTTCACAAAGATAGTGAGCGCTTTGCCTACTCGCAGGGGTTCGCAACCCCCTCCCTTGACCCACCTACAATAAAATAAAGGCTTTATAAAAGTCAGCTTTTGTAGTATAATATGCTTGTGTATAAGAATCCAAAACATAAGAAGGCAGGTTTAAGATAGAGATCGACAGGATAGTGATAGGCACCAGAGGCAGCAAGTTAGCCTTATGGCAGGCTGGCTGGGTAAAAGAACGGCTACAGAGCCTTTACCCCCATATAGAGGTAGAACTTAAGGTGATAAAGACCACGGGTGATAAGATACTCGATGTGCCGTTGTCAAAGGTGGGGGGTAAGGGGCTTTTCGTTAAGGAGATAGAGGAATCCCTCCTGAACGGCCAATCAGACATAGCAGTGCATAGCATGAAGGATGTACCCTCGGAGTTTCCCGACGGGTTGCACCTGAGCGCAATATGCCAACGAGAAGACCCCACTGACGCACTTGTGCTGTCTCCCAAGGTGATGACCTCTAAGCGGGCTGACAAGGTAGGTCTTGATGCCCTGCCCGATGGAGCCTCTGTGGGAACAAGCAGTCTCAGGCGCCTATGTCAGTTGTTAAACACACGCCCCGACCTAAAGGTCACACAACTTCGGGGTAACCTCGACACCAGGCTCCGTAAGCTCAACGAGGGCGAATTTGACGCTATCGTAGTGGCCTCAGCCGGTTTAAAAAGGCTTGGTTTCGAGGACGCCTCCGTGCATAGCCTTGCCGTCTCTGTGAGTCTGCCGGCTATTGGGCAGGGCGCTGTGGGGATTGAATGCAGAATAGCCGATGAGGCCATAAAAACCCTTCTGGCTCCGCTAAACCACGAGGTAACCTCCGTCTGTGTAACGGCAGAGAGGGCGTTTCTAAAAAAGCTCGAAGGAGGCTGTCAGGTGCCTATTGCGGCACACGCCTACTTTACCCCATCTAACACTGTCCGACTGGAAGGACTGGTGGGATCCGTTGACGGTGTAAACATCATAAGGGGGTATGCTGAGGGAACCGTGGGCACCGAAGAGGTCATTGGTACATCCTTAGCCGAGGAGCTAATCAAAAGCGGTGCCAAAGCAATATTAGATGAGGCCTATGGCAGCACATAAGGTATACATAGTAGGGGCAGGCCCAGGTGATATCGGGCTTTTTACACTAAAAGGCCTGAGCTGTGTCAAAAATGCCGACACAATCATCTACGACTTCCATATAAACGCACAGATATTAACATACGCCAAAGAAGATGCCGAACTGATCTATGCCGGTAAAAGGGGTGGCCATCATGAGTTGACACAGGATGAGATAAATCAGGCGCTTATTTCAAGGGCACTAGATGGCAGGAACGTTTGCAGGTTAAAGGGCGGTGACCCCTTTGTCTTTGGACGCGGCGGAGAAGAGGCAGAGGTGCTTGTTGAACACGGCATTGAATTTGAGGTAGTCCCAGGTATCTCTTCAGCCGTTGCCGCTGCTGCATATGCCGGCATCCCGCTGACGCACAGGAATTACTCATCATCCTTTGCTGTAATAACAGGCAACGAGGACGCCACAAAGGCCGATTCAAGCCTCAATTGGGCATCACTTGCCGCCGGCTTTGATACTCTCGTTTTTTTAATGGGGGTTAAGAACGTCCAAAGCATCACCTCGCATTTGATTGAACACGGCAAGTGACCTCAAAGCCCTGCTGCCGTTATAAGATGGGGTACAAGGCCCGACCAGCTTACGGTAGTGGGTACATTAAGCGAGCTGCCTGATCTGGTAAAGGCTAAAGATATAAAACCGCCTTCTGTCATAGTTATCGGGCAGACAGTTAGTTTAAGGCAGCGACTTAACTGGTATGAGACAAAGCCCCTATTTGGGCAGCGTGTATTGATCACCAGACCGTACACTAAGGACTATGAGCTTCTTGAATCCCTCGGTGCAGAGATATATGAGTTCCCAACGATTAAAACAATCCCCCCGGATAACTACGACGACCTCGACCAGTGTATAGACAGAATTGAGGGTTATCACTGGCTGATCATTACCAGCGCCAACGGGTTTAAGTATTTCCTGGAGAGGCTGCTTTATGGCGGCAAAGATATAAGGGACCTCAAAGGGTTAAAGATATGCGCTATTGGTGAAAAGACAGCGGAGATCATCAGGGGTTATGGTTGCAGGGTAGATGCCGTTCCCGATGAGTTCAACGCGGAGGGTCTTATAAATATGTTCACAGATATGCAGAGGTCTACCGATGAGACAGGTGACAGCTTATCGATTAATAAGCTGCGATTTCTCTTGCCGCGTGCTGAGAAAGCCAGAGAGGTCTTTCCTGGCAAGATAAGACAGCTTGGTGGCTACATTGATACGCCCGTAGCGTATAAGGCAGTTAAGCACGAGGGACACGCCAAGCGTCTCGTTCGCTTTCTTAAGGAGGGCAAGATCACCGTGGCCACCTTTACCAGCGCTGCAACATTTAATTACCTTATAGAGTCTTTGGATGAGGAACGTCTACAGTTGTTTAAAAACATACCTTTAGCCGTAATAGGTCCGGTTACCGGGAAAGCCGTAACAAAGGCAGGCTTTAAGGCGCTGATCATGCCACAGAAGGCCACCGTCAGCGCTATGGTTGAGGCTATTGCCAGTTACTTTATTGAACGCCGGTCTACTCTTTGATCCCTACGTTGACTGGGAGTTAGCTTAGCCGCTTAAGGGTTGGTCTCTGGTACCCTTGCTGGCGGTTTTTGCTCTGCGTTTGGAACTGACTTAGTATCCGGGTTTTTATTAGTACCTGTGACCGGTATATTTATGGGGATTTTATTACCATCGGCGTCCGGCTTGTTTTCAGCCTGTGCGGGCTTAGGTTTGACATATGGTGAATTGGGATAGTTTTTTTCTAACTCATCGAGCTTCTTCTTGCTTTCGTCCTCTTTACCCTGTTTCTTGAGAATCTCTGACATCTGATAAAGGACAACGTCTTTGTATATAGGTGTACGCAAGGCTTGTAGCTGTTGGAGTGTCTCATTAGCCTTATCGATCTTCCCATCGTTCTTATACAGCTCAAACAGCTTATATAGGGATAGTGGTATGATGTCCTCGTTGCCAGCATAGGTCTTATTTAATTCAATCAGCGCTTTTTCTGCTTCATCCTTCTTGCCTATTTCGTAGTATGCGCTGGCTATGTAAAAGAGGGTAATCGGAGATTTACTCTTATCATAGGCCTTTTGAAACTCGTCCAATGCCTTTTTGTAGTGTTGTTCCTTTTGGGAGGGGGCCTTCGGATCGTCCTTTGTGTTGAGGTTATGGTAGGACGTATAACCTGAATATTGCAGTGAGGCGGACGTCTTTTTACTAAAAGTTACATATCCCCAGGCTGTTATAGTCAGTATGACGATTGATACTATCACAACCTCTGCAATCAGAGCCTCTCTCTTGTGCGTAGAATAATAACCCCTTATTTTTTCAACTACACCTCTAAGTTCATTTTCAGGTTCATCTTGTTTAACAACTTTCTTCTTGATCTGTTTAGGCATCTGTTCTTCTCCAATTTCTAATAATCACTCAATAAGTATTTTACAACGTAGAGCGTATTCTAACATCTATAGTAGATTCTGTCAATGTTTTGAATTGCCTGGGCGCATAAGAAAGTCGTGGTTTTTTTCAAAGAAAGGGAGGCTCTGTCCACTGTCGCAGAGGTTAGGGGAGGGTGTTATACTAAGTTGCATTCAAAGAGGTATGTTATGTTTCAGAATGTAAGATGTTGCATTGTAATGGGGTCAAGGGGATTGGTCCCCTTGCAGAGGGGGCTGAGGGGAGACAGAGTCTCCCCTTCTATACCAATACCGGTATGAACGCAACTTGGTATTAAGTTTAATGTCACCACTTGTGCAGGACTACCAATTTGTATATCCGTAGTCCTTATATAAGGCTTACATTTTGTTGTAAAAAGGCTGAATGGTCATGTTCTTACCGCACTCTATGGTTTCATTTTTATGATCGACCTTTACTTTCTGTTATATGTCAATTAGTACATGGAACCAGATTATACCCAAGTTGCTTAGATTGCCTCTTTAGACTTACAGCTTTTATAGCCTAATTTTTCATGGCTAAATACTCCTCACCAAGCTATTTGTAGGAAACGCTTTTCTTGCTCCTATCCTGGCTTTCAATCTATAGTACTTGTCTCTGTAGTAAGAACCCTTTTTTTTACTGCTGACCAAGCTACTTCTGTCAACATAGTTCTGAAGGCATGACTACGAACTGTATTCTTACCGCTTTTTCGCTCACCTGCACTTTCATTGTTTGTTGTGCCCGTCAGGGCATGAGGGTTCTTATGCACCCTGTACCCATGATAAATTGACTAACCATAATCTGCTATAATAAAACAAGTGATTAATAGTATAAAAGGAGTATAGCATGATAGAAACGAAAGAGATCTCCTGGGCTGCAGAAACTCCATCGACGGATAAGAATAATAGTGAACCGTGGAAGATCATTATCGTTGATGACGAACAAGACGTCCATACAGTAACCAAGATGACGCTTAAGGATCTTACCTTCACAGATAGAAGGCTGTGCTTCCTGAGTGCATACTCTGCACAAGAGGCAAAACGGTTGATCGAAGAAAATCCCGATACTGCTATAATCCTTCTAGACGTGGTAATGGAGCACGATGACGCTGGTCTTAAGTTTGTAAGGTACGTCAGGGAGGAAAATAAGAACAGACTTGTCAGGATTATACTGCGTACTGGACACCCAGGACTGGTTGCTGAGGATAAGGTGCTTATTGAATATGATATAAACGATTATAAGGTAAAAAGTGAACTGACGGATAGAAGACTAACTAACTCAATCATCATATCACTAAGGGCGTATAAAGATATTGTAACCCTTGACGCGCTGCGCAATCACCTTGAAGACATCGTAAAAGAACGCACATGTGAATTAAGAGCGGCCAAGGAGAAGGCTGAAAGCGCTGATCGTGCAAAGAGCGATTTTATTGCCAACATGAGCCATGAAATAAGGACGCCTATGAACGCAATTATTGGTCTATGCCATATAATGCTACAAACTGAGCTCTCGGCAAAACATAGAGACTACCTAAACAAGATCCATTCATCAGCAAAATCACTATTAGGTATCATTAACGACCTTCTTGATTTCTCGAAAATAGAGGCCGGCAAGTTAGCTTTGGAGTCTATCGATTTTGATCTCAGTACCATTTTAGACAACATTGTGAACATGTTAACCATGAAGGCGGAGGAAAAAGGTGTTGAGATAATATTCTCAATTCATAGAGAAGTGCCTTTTTTACTTGTTGGCGATCCATTGAGAATAAGCCAAATAATTATCAATCTTGTAACTAATGCAGTCAAATTTACTGAAAAAGGAGAGATTGTTATTACAGTTAAAGCCCTCGAAAGACTGGACAGCAATGACTTGACAAAGGTTACTCTGAGTTTTTCTATTAGAGATACAGGGATTGGTATGACGCCAGATATGCTCTCTAATCTGTTTAAGCCGTCCACGCAGGCCGACAGTTCCACTACCAGAAGGTATGGCGGCTCCGGTCTGGGTTTAAGTATCTGCAAGAGCCTGATAGAGATGATGAAAGGCGAAATATATGCAAAAAGCGTCTACGGCAAGGGAAGCATATTTACGTTTACGGTCACGGTAGGCTGCCAACAGCCATGTAAACCGCCATGTTATGACACTCCTTCTGATATTAACGGCATGAGGGTATTAGTGGTTGATGATAATCTCATTTTCCTGGAGGCACTTAAAGATATCTTAGAGAGTTTTAATTTCATGGTAACAACAGTGGATTCAGGCAAGGCGGCCATAAGAGAGCTACTGCGTGTTTCATCTCTAACTGAGGAGGAACAATACAAATTAGCGATTGTGGATTGGAACATGCCTCAGATGGATGGCTTTGAAACAATAAGACAGATCAAGGAGAGACTTAATTTACCCCACACGCCTCAAATCATTATGGTCTCTGCTCACGGTAGAGAAGACGTCAGAAACAAGCTCGAACAGATGGGGATAAGATCCTTTCTTACAAAACCTGTTCAACCCTCAGCATTATTTAATGCAATCCTTGAGGTGTTTAGCGAGGATACTGGGTTGCAAAAAAAACGGTATGTATTTCGTTTCACTGAGCATGAAAGATTAGCAAACATAAAAGGCGCTCGTTTACTACTTGTAGAGGATAATTATGTCAATCAGATCGTTGCCCAAGAGATACTGAGCAAGGCAGGCTTTATGGTTGACGTAGCCAATAACGGATTAGAGGCAGTTAGGGCTGTAGAGAGTGGGGTTTCTTATGCGGCTGTGTTAATGGATATACAGATGCCTGAGATGGACGGCTTTGAGGCCACCCAAAGGATAAGAGAGATAAAATCCAAAGAAGATCTGCCGATAATTGCAATGACCGCACATGCGATGACAGATGAGCGCCAGAGGTGTCTTGCCGTAGGGATGAACGACCATGCCTCCAAACCAATAGATGTTGATGGTCTCTGTAACACCCTACTTAAGTGGATACAACCAAATCCACAATATGTAGTCAGCGCCGCCGGCACTCAAACTAGCCAGGAGGGTGTTGTAAAAATTGATGCACCCGTTGACATAAATAACCGGCTAACAGTAATTGTAGAATTAAGCAGGTTGCTCAGGCAGTATTCTCAGCACACTATAGACTATTTCCATAAAAACCAATCATATCTGATATCCGCTTCAAACGCAAAAGATATAAGCGAATTAACTGAACATATCAACAAATCGAACTTCAGAAATGCAGCGATTAGCTTGAAAAAGATAGCAAGGTCATTTAATATGTCCGTGTGGTAGCGGTGCATAAAAGTTTAATAGGCGCTTTGTCAAGGAAGGGGAGGCTCTGCCTCCCCTCAGACCCCTCTGTAAGGGGACCGGTCCCCTTGACCCCATTATTTAGGTTTTTGTTACCATGAAAATTTATACATCCGTGTGGCAGCGTTGTCTATAGAGATGTGATATATTATTAAGTGAAGTGCGGACTCAGCGATTCAAGGCCCTTCGTATAAGAGACTTCAGGTTATATTTCACCGGTCAGACGATATCTCTCATAGGCACGTGGATGCAGCAGACAGCCCTTGGGTGGCTTGTCTACTCCTTAACGAAGTCGTCCTTTTATCTTGGCCTATTAGCTATGGCGCTTTCCTTGCCCGTCTTGTTTTTCACCCTTATAGGTGGTCTCATCGCTGATAGGTTCAGGAAACGAAATATCCTTATAGCCACACAGGGACTCTCTATCATTCCGGCCATCCTGCTCTCCGTCATAGCCTATAGAGGCGGAGCAAACATATGGGTTATACTTGCCGTATCAGCCATCCTTGGGATAATAAACTCCATAGACATACCCGTGCGGCAGAGCTATATCATCGAGATAGCTGGCAGGGAAAACCTGTTAAATGCCGTTGCGCTTAACTCAACGACGTTTCATACAGCCAGGATCATCGGCCCCTTTATATCGGGCATTGTCATAGACCACATCGGGATAGCTCCCTGTTTTTATATAAACGTCTTTAGCTTCCTGCCCGTCATCGTTGCCCTTTTGAGCATTCCGCTAAAACAAGACTCAAGCATTTGCAAGTCAAGTGGTATTGTCAGGGACTTTGGCGACGGCCTGACGTTTATAAAAGACAACAGCCGCCTGTTGTATCTCATACTTACTATAACGGTGTTCAGTTTGTTTGTAATCCCGTTTTCTCAATTTTTGCCAGTCTTTGCAGACAAGGTGTTTAAGGTTGGTGTCAGAGGGTTTGGTTACATGATGTCATCCGTTGGCATAGGCTCAGCCCTTGCGGGCTTTATTATAGCCTTTAGAGGCGATATACAAAAGAAACGGCTCTTTATGTCTATTACCAGCGTAATCTCACCGATCTCCCTCCTGGCATTTGCATTAAGCAGCAACTTCGTGTTATCCCTTGTGTTTCTCTGCGTGGTGGGGTTTAACATGGTCAGCTTTTTAGCAACTGCAAACAGCTATATCCAGTTAAAGACTAAGGATGAGCTCAGGGGCCGTGTAATGAGCGTCTACACGATGATGTTCCTGGGGATGGCCCCTGTTGGAGCTGCCTTCATGGGCACGCTTGCAGTAAGCCTGGGGATTCAAAAGACAATCGTCATCAACACCATAGCATGTCTAGCCGGCGTCATCTTCTTCAGGAACAAGTGGAAATAAAAAAGACTTGTTAATAATGTAAACCTGAAAGAGTTGCGTTCATACCAGTATTAGTATAGGAGTGGAGACTCTGTCTCCCCTCAGACCCCTCTGCAAGGGGACCAGTCCCCTTGACCCCATTACAATACAACATCTTACATTCTGATACATATATACCCTTCACACCCCTTTACACCTGCAGGTTCTGTATTATGTGAAGTCCACTTTTCACAAATAGCCTGTTTTGAAAAGAAGATTTCTCTGGAATTAGTCAATAACTACAAATTAGTATTATACAGTTAGGTTTTAACTTAGTAAAAAGGGGGGTGAAGTCTTATTGTAGTCTCATTGGTGTAGTTGGTTTGTATTGTATTAACAATAATCTAACAATTAACCCAAAAACGGAGGATAGTAGTATGACAGGATCATTTTTTATCAGGGTATCTCAACGGCAGTCAGGTGGTTTAGGAGTCATTAGTATGGTCATGGCCTTATTGATGTTCATTTCGGTGTGTCTGTTTGGCGGTCAACTGTATGCAATCGAGGATGCGGGGTTGATCCCGCTTGCCAGCGAGGCAAACATCCTCAAGGGGGCTGGGCAGACGGGTTACGCCGTATCCGGCAAGTCGGTCTTCGTTGTCGACCCAAAGACGATGGCAATTCGGGGTATTATCTCGTAAGCTACAAGGATGGCATACGGGTTATAAAGGGCAACGCCCCTGAGATCACGGCCATAACTCCGCAGAGGGTGATGGCTGCAAGCACGGGTGTTCAACTGCAGCTAACCGGCGTCAGTTTCGTGCAGGGCAACGTTGTAAAGGTGGACGGTGTTTCACTGTCAACGACGTTTGTATCGGAGACGGCACTGACGGCGACACTGCCGGATACATTTACCTCCAAGGCGGCGACTCATTTGGTAACCGTTGCCAGCGCTGAGGGGATGGAGTCAAATGCGGTCTCCTTCAGCGTGGAAAATCCGGTGCCGCAGATAAGCTCACTCGTGCCCATAGAGACAAACGCAAACACGGGGGCGATGACGCTTGAGGTGCTTGGAAGCAACTTTTTAGTAAAAGATACGTCGGTGAATTTTAATGGTAGCCTGCGGCAGACAGCCTACATAAGCGCCATGAAGGTAACGGTGAATCTCCAGTCGTCGGACACCTCTACGCGGGTACATACCCGGTCTACGCGGTAAACTCAGCACCCGGTGGAGGCAACTCAAACACGTTTCAGTTTACGGTGAAGAACCCAGTCCCTGCTATAACCAGTGTAACGCCATTAGAGGCAGCCATCGGCTCCGGCGATGTGACTTTGACGATAACTGGCAGCGGTTTTGTAAACTCCTCGGATGTTTACTTCGGCAACACGGTTGTCTCAAGGACTGCTCTTACATACAACTCCATAACGGCAACGGTGCCGGGGTCGCTGATCCAAACGCTAGGGCAGTATCAGGTCAAGGTCAAGAACCCCACACCCGGTGGAGGCGACTCAAACACGTTTGCCTTTACCGTCAAGAACCCCGTACCAGCTATAACCGGTGTAACGCCCTCGGAGGCTGCAAGCGGCTCTGGTGATACGGGTATAACGATAACTGGCAGCGGGTTTTCGAGTTCCTCGGAGGTGTACTTCAACGACACTCCCATCTCAAAGACGACCGCTGTATCAAATTCGATAACGGCAAAGGTGCCAGGCGCTCTGCTTCAAACGGTAGGTCAGTATCAGGTCAAGGTCAAGAATCCCGCCCCCGGTGGAGGCGACTCAAACACGTTTGCCTTTACGGTGAAGAATCCCACACCTGTGATAACCGGCGTAACACCCTCGGAGGCGGCCATCGGCTCCGGCGATGTGATTATCACAATAGCCGGTAGCGGTTTTATCAGCACCTCGGACGTCTACTTTGGTGCCACGGTTGTCTCAAAGACGGCCCTCACGGCCAATTCCATAACGGCAACGCTGCCAAGCTCGCTACTTCAGACGGTAGGCCAGTATCCGGTCAAGGCGAAGAATCCCGCCCCCGGTGGAGGCGATTCCAACGCTTTTCAGTTTACGGTGGAGAACCCCGTCCCCGCTATAGTCAGTGTGACGCCCTCAAAGGTAGGCGTCGGCTCCGGCGATGTGGTTATCACACTAGCTGGTAGCGGTTTTGTAAGCACCTCGGATGTCTATTTTGGTGCCACGGTTATTTCAAAGACGGCCCTCACGGCTAGCTCCATAACGGTGACGGTGCCAGGCTCGCTGCTTCAGACGGCGGGGCAGTATCCGATCAAGGTGAAGAATCCCGCCCCTGGTGGAGGCGATAGCTCCCCTTACACCTTCAATGTACTCCCAGGGTTGTCGATAGCCATCACCGAACCAGCAGACGGAGCTACGGTGGACAAGAGGATGACGCTTGTACGGGGGACGTTTACGTGGGAGTCTGGCGACGTTGGGATCGTCGTAAACGGCGTTCCAGCAGAGGTATCGGGTAGGCAGTGGTATGCCAATAACGTCATGCTGGCTGTTGGCGCTAACACCATAACGGCAGCCATCACCGACGCCTCAGGCAACAGCAAGAGTACGTCGATTACCGTCAACACGATTACGACTGACAATATTGTGGTATTGGATGCAACCATAGTAAGCGGTCTGGCCCCGTTGAGCACAAGCTTCGATGTTTTGAAA
>PEAB01000099.1 GCA_002753395.1 Nitrospirae bacterium MYbinv3
CTAAAAGCAATAGATTATAACAGTTTGATAGGAGAGTTGCGTTTAAAACCATAGCAAGTTAAGCAATATTTCAGAGTAGACATGACTTTTTACTCCTTTATACCGCTGACTGTATTCTATGAATAGGCAAATGCGTAATCCTTATGAACTCTCTATTTTCATTTTGCAAGAGGCTCTTTATATAATGCATTTACTAGACGTTTATTAGATTCAAGAATCTCATCACGCATTAATTGAGAACGAGACGAAGTACTTTCAGTGCTCTTATCAATATCTCTTCTTAATGCATCATAAATGACTTCATTAGATTTAGTGATCTCATCTACTAGACGTTTATTAGATTCAAGAATCTCATCACGTATTAATTGAGAACGAGACGAAGTACTTTCAGTGCTCTTATCAATATCTCTTCTTAATGCATTATAAATGACTTCATTAGATTTAGTGATCTCATCAATAAGATTCTTTTTCTGGTTATCTAAATAAAAAAATATTAGATATGACAAAACAGCCAAATTTATTAGCATTAGCACTAAACTTGTAATGAACATAATCGTTTCCATTTATCACCTTTCAAAACAGTTTTTGAGCATAGCAGTTACGCTAAACAACTCCCCCCTTTTTAGGCACTTATATCAAGTTATGTATGTATCTCGGTTTCCTGATTCATAAATGTTATCCTTTATTCGTGTTGCTTTTGCAGTATCTTGTTTTTCCACCAGTGGGCCTTATCAAGTATTGCGGCCTCATCCCTCATCAGGAACTTTCTACTTTGTACGACTACCTTGCCGTTGACCATCACCGTATCCACATCTGAGGCGCGCATGGAGTAGACAATCAGCGAGTAGATGTCATAAAAGGGCGTAAGATGAGGTTTGTTCAGGTCTGCTACGACGACGTCTGCCAAGTGGCCAACCTTTAGAGAACCTACCTTACCACCAAGCCCCAACTGCTCGCCACCTAAGCGAGTGGCCATCGTCAGTGCCTGCCTTGCGTTTAAGACGGTTGGATTGTTACACATGGTCTTATGCAGACGGGCGGCTATAGCCATCTCTGTGAAGATGTCAAGGTCGTTGTTGCTTGCAGCGCTGTCCGTGCCAAAAGATACCTTAACGCCACGCTCAAGCATCGCCACCACCGGAGCAACCCCAGAGGCCAGCTTTAGATTGCTCTCTATGCAGTGAGAAACACCCACCCCGTGCTTGGCGAGCAGATCTATCTCAACCTCCGATAACCACACACAGTGAGCAGCTACCAACCGGCTGTCTAAAAAACCAATGTCGTTAAGATGCTCAACTGGCCGCTTACCGTATTTGGCGATTATCTCCTGCACCTCGTGCTGGGTCTCAGACAGATGGGTGTGCAAGGGCAGATCATAACGCTGTGCAAGGGCCTTAGCCTTCATAAAGGTATCAGGGCTGCACGTGTAAGGGGCATGAGGGGCTACACAGGGTGTGATCAAGGGATCCCGCTGCCAGTCCTTAGCAAACCTCTCTGCGTTGTCCAGGTAACCCTGGGTGTCCTTTGCCGATGCCGATGGGAAGTCTAACACACCGCAGCCTAACACCGCCCTCATCGACATATCCTTGACAACCCTAGCAGCGCTGTCCTCAAAGAAGTACATATCGTTGTACGTCGTTATCCCTGCCAATAGCATCTCAAGGCAGGCTAGACCCACGGCATCGGATATGAACTCGGCACTGAGCCACGTCCCCTCCGCCGGCCAGATGTAGCCCTCCAGCCAGCTCTTAAGAGGCAGGTCATCGGCCATTCCCCTGAAATACACCATTGCCGCATGTGTGTGCGTGTTTATAAGCCCTGGAAAAACGACCTTACCACGCCCTCCAAGTGTCTTGGCTGGTCTGTACTTCTCCGCTACGAGTGGATAAGTGCCTACCTCTATAATCTTGTTGCCGGCCACTGCTACTGCGCCATCTACTATAGGGTCCTCCCCCTCTGTCATTGTCAATAGATAGTCCCCGTGTATTATGTAATCTACGTCTATAATCTTGTTGCCGGCCACTGCTACTGCGCCATCTACTATAGGGTCCTCCCCCTCTGTCATTGTCAATAGATAGTCCCCGTGTATTATGTAATCTACGTCTATCATAGAATCTCCCCTCTGGCTTATGCCTCTCCCTTTGATGTCTGCCGGTAGTATTCGCCTAATGCCGTGTTTTCTATGTCCTCGAACATGATCTTCTTAGTCTGTAGCAACTGCTCATATGGAAGAGACAGTTTCTGTGCAAGCTCCTTTAATGGTGTACCTTTGCCAAAGTGTTGCTCTGCAATAGTAATCTTTAGAAAATCGTCGGTGATGATCGTCTTTAGTTGCGCATCTGCAACATCCAGTGCAGAGCACGCCTCATTATACGAAATCCCAGATGCCAGAGCCTTCCTAAGAGTCTCAATGCTCTTATCGTAGATGACGTCCTCTTCTTTGGTAAATTGCTTGTACGTGATTTCACTCATTATTAATTTCTCCTGATAATTTTGCTATAGTCTTGCCTGATGACTACTTATAACCTCTGGTCAGCATCGTTTCTAAGGCGTTTATGCCACTCTAGGTGGAGGCAATATCTAACCTCCACCCTTAAGATAAAGATATCACAATGTATTTACTCCATTAATCTACTTTTTTGAATCCTTAGAGCTTTGGATAGGAAAGAAGTAAAGTTCCTTGGCAGCTTCAAGTATACCGCCAAGGTATGTGGTCGATTCCTCAGTCAAGTCAACGCCTTTTTTCTGTAACTCCTTTAAAAAAGTCTCCCACCCTTGATGGTCCCACATACCTCTAGTCTGCTTAATAAAGTTTACGGTATTGTTGGCAATGCCTAAAATGATGCTTTCTAGTCCCGTTGTTGCAGTGGTTGTACCATACAGCTTCTTCATAGATTCCAACATGGATCCAAGATACGACTGCATGTCATGGGTGAGATTGTAACCCATCTTCTGTATATCGGATAAAAATTCCAACCATGCGGTATGGTCCCACTTGCCCCCCTGTTGGGCTACAAACTTAGTTGACAGTTCGATCAAGTCATCAAACGAAGCCATCATCTTCTTGTTCATCATAACCTCCAAAATTTTTTTGATATGTCCCTGCTAATTGGTGTGTACTATTATATAATTATTTTATTACAAAAAAACATTTACATAGTGTAAGATCAAGAGGGTATGACGGATAAACTTTATTTTACCTTATTTAAAACGACAACGAAAGGGGTATTTTATGACTTCAAATCCATTGACCGAACTCAGTAAGCTAGGACAGAGCTTTTGGTTTGATAACATCAGCAGAGAACTTATAAAGTCAGGGCAGCTTCAAAGGATGATAGAGGAGGACGATCTCAGAGGGATTACGTCAAATCCAAGCATCTTTTACAAATCCATTAAAGACAGCAGCCACTACGATGAACGGATGCAAGAGCAGTTTTCCAATCCTGCCAAAACGCCAAAAGAGGTCTTCTATGCCCTTGAGATAACAGACATTACCGAGGCGGCGGACCTGCTAAAGGGTGTCTATGAGAAGACAGACGGCAGGGATGGTTTTGTAAGCATTGAGGTTGATCCAAACTTTGCCTACGACACCGAGGCCACAGTTAGAGAGGCAAGAGAGTTGTATAAGGCAATAGGCAGACCCAACGTGATGATAAAGGTGCCTGCCACACCAGAAGGCCTGCCCGCAATAAGGCAGCTTACGGCAGAGGGGTATAACGTCAATGCCACCTTGCTCTTCTCCGTTAAGAGGTACGAGGAGGTTGTTGACGCCTATCTTGAGGGTCTATCAGAGCGACTGCTTGGTAGAGACTCCATAGCATCGGTCACCTCTGTGGCGAGCTTCTTTATCAGCCGGCTTGATACAGTTGTGGACACAGTTCTTCAAGACAGAACTGACATCACTGAGGTCGATCACCTCTATGGCAAGGCGGCTGTGGTCAATGCCAAGTTAGCCTATCAGATGATGGTCAGCCTGTTCTCATCCGATAGATTTCTGAAGTTAAAAGAGCGTGGCGGAAAGATTCAACGGCTGCTTTGGGCCTCTACCAGCACGAAAAACCCAGCCTACAGCGACTGCCTCTACGTGGATAAACTCATTGGCCCACATACGATTAACACCATGCCCACCGATACGGTTAAGGCGTTTAAATCGCATGGCATCGCTAAAAGAACCATCGACCAGGACCTCGAAGATACCCAAATCTACATAGACACCCTAGATAACCTAAACATAGACATTGACACCATAACCCTAAAATTAGAACAAGATGGTGTCAAACTTTTTATCGAATCGTTCAACAACCTCTTGAACCTCATAGATAGCAAAAAAAGATGATAGAGAAGGGAGGGCTTTGCCCTCCCTCAGACCCACCCACAAGGGGATCAGTCCCCTTGACCCCGTTACGCAAGTTTATACACAATGTTTCAATCGTATCCTGAACTATTACAATTATTCTAACTCTGTGTTTTTTAAGCTCTCCATGTAAGAGGTCCATTGATAGGGGAGGTTGTGCTGTTTTTGGGTATTGCAGGGTTTACATGCAGTAACTATGTTGCTTTTTACAGAGGCGCCGCCTTTTGATAGGGGTATAATGTGATCCATTGTTATCTGAGATGGTGTAATAGAGCTGTTGCAGTAATGGCAGATACCCCTGCTGCATTTTCGTTTCCACCATGCGGTTTTCCTTAGCAGGCGGGCCTTAGCCTTCTCTTTTTTTATGTAGGACTCTGTGACATGAAAGAAAACTGTGTGGGTCAAGACCTGCCTTTTTTCCGTTCTTCCTCGGCAAACAGCTTCTTATAAAGTATATCCCATTCGTTGCTGCCTTCAGTTACTTTTTTTGATAGGGTGTTTATCTTCTTCCTTACGGTTTCGTCAATCTCCTGACCTACCATGAGTTCGTCGACTATCGCCTTTTTTATCTCTTTTCGTATCTTTCCATCCTCAGCTTTTAGCTGTATTAGTCCTTTGTCTACTAAGCCCTTCAACACAACGTGTGACATATGGGATATCTTGTCGTCTGAGAGCATCAAAGGATTATTTTCCTCTCCTTGACGAGCCTATGTTTTGTCATATCAAAGAGCGCCTTGTAGTCAAGGCGTTTCCTTTCTATCTCACCCTCAAATGACTTCAGTATCTGACGTACCTCATCGGCCAGTCTGTCTTCTACCGTTAGCTCCTCATAGATCAACGCCTCGGTATGCCTTATGAGCTCGTCCAAGGGTACCTTGGACTCTACGAGACCTTCTGTGATAAGGTTGTTAACAACCCGCTTAGCCAGGATGGGAAGCCAGGTCTTGGGTACTCTCATTATTTTATTTTTCCACAAACGATAGCAGTGCTATGTTTCTTGCCCGTTTAATGGCCTCGGTAAGGTCTCTCTGGTGTTTTGCACACGTGCCGGTCATTCTACTGGGTAAGAGCTTACCACGATCCGTTAGATAAGACTTAAGAGTCTTTGTGTCCTTGTAATCGATAAATACTACCTTTTCTGCGCAAAACCTGCAAAACTTTTTCCTTGTAAACCGTTTATACTTGACCTGTTCAGCCGCTTTGCTTTTTTGTGCCGTTCTCATAAGCATGATTGCTCCTATAAATCATATTAATAAATTTAGAATGGTTCAACGTCTGTCGACTCATATGGTGGTAGCAGGTCAGAGTTGAGATCGCTCTGCTGTGCAGGAGTGCCAGAGTCGCGTCTTGGAAGAAAAACGACGTTGTTTGCTACACACTCAAACCTGCTTTTTTTCTGCCCGTCAGCCTCCCAACGGCTCTCTTTAAGCCGCCCTTCCACTAAAACGCCGCGCCCTTTACCCAGGTACTGCCCACAGTTCTCGGCAACTTTACCAAAGACAACCACATCTAAATAGAGAGTTTCATCTTTCCACTCTTCCCCCTGCTTTGTTCTTGTGTTTGCCGCTACCGACAACTTTGCAACCGGCATTCCCTGAGGAGTGTAGCGCAGTTCAGGGTCCTTAGTGAGGTTACCGGCTATTATGAGCTTATTAAACATAGCCCCCTACTCCTCTGCCGCCTTCTCTTCTTCAACTGACACATCTGCTTCCTTCGACTTAGCCGCTGCCGCCTTAAGAGATTCTTCTAAAACCTCTATCTCCTTCTTTCCCAACCTTATGACCTGGTACTTAAACACGGGGTCAAAGACCTTGTACAGTCCTTCCAGTGATTTTATTGTCACTGGCGGGGCCTTAAACACAAAAAAGAGATAAAACCCTTTTTCCCGCTTGTTTATCATGTAGGCAAGCTTCCTCCTGCCCCACTTCTCCTGCTTGAGGATCTGACCCTTGTTGCCTTCTATAGTGTCCGTTATCCTCTTTATCGCTGTATCCACGTTTTCATCATCCAACGCGGCATCGATAATAACTATGTTCTCATAGTAATTCATTCGTTAAAACCCCCTTAGGTTTTTTTATTATAAACATAAAATCTTTTAGAAAATCAACCTAATTACTTAATTACCATATGATATCATATATATACTTGAAACGGCAATCTATAAATTTTATTCGGTGTGTCCAAGGTAACTCGCGGCATTTAGACATTTCACATAATCCAGCGCTGCCAGCCAGTTCATAGCGCCC
Source organism: Nitrospirae bacterium MYbinv3 (assembly GCA_002753395.1). Classification (GTDB taxonomy): domain Bacteria; phylum Nitrospirota; class Thermodesulfovibrionia; order Thermodesulfovibrionales; family Magnetobacteriaceae; genus Magnetobacterium. The sequence goes on from PEAB01000099.1 coordinate 6,601, forward strand.
CCTGTGCAACTACCAGACGTTTGACTTGGGTTTGCATCCCATACAGGGCGGCTGCCGGTTATCGTCTTATCGCTTGCGTAAAGCGGTCAAAATGAAGACAATAGCAGCAATCAGACAATATTCACCCTCAGCTTTTTATATTGTCAGCTGTTATAGTATTATATAATTAAGATGGATACGCCGATAGGGATTTACGATAAGATCATCAAGGAGTTGATGGAGGGGATAGAGCGCCCTCTGATAGAGAAGGTCTTAGGTGTTAAGGCCGACAAGGTTAGCAGACTAAACGTTGTAACTCAGTTGACGGATGAGAGGGAGGCGGATTTTGTACTCAAGGTGGAAAATGACGGTGACGCGCCTTACATTATCCATGCAGAGGTGCAGAGCACCAATGACACCAAGATGGTTAATCGGATGCTGCGATACTTTGTCCATATCTATACGCTGCATGAGTTAGTAGTTAAGCAGTACGTTATCTATATTGGTAAGGACAGGATGACCATGAAGAGCACGTTAGACATGTCTGATATCCATTACAGATATAAACTGATCGATATGAGGGATGTTGCGTGTGAACAGTTTCTTTATTCGGGAGTGCCTGATGAGATAATACTTTCGATGTTGTGTAATAGTGGTGGGCGCGATGAGCGTACGTTTGCCAGAGAGATATTGTCTGAGTACGTGAAAAGTGTTGTTGAAGGATTGGACTTATCCAAGGGCATAAGGCAGTTAGAGGTGTTTTCAAAATTAAGAGACATGCAAAAGATCATAATAGAGGAGGTAGGTCAGATGCCAATAGTATATGATCTGGAAACAGATATAAGGTTTATGCAAGGTGTGGAGAAGGGGTTAGAGAAGGGGATACTTAAAGGTCGGGAAGAGGGATGGAAAAGTGGTAAGGTAGAAGGCATTACAGAGGGGATGCACAAAACGATTGAGGTCTTGTTAAAGGCCAAGTTTGGCGCTGATAGTCTTAATCTGATGCCGAAGATCAGGATACATGAAGATGAGTCGAGGCTCAATGCTATAACAGAGGCATTGATAAACGCTGAGGACATAAAGGCGTTTGAAGAATTGCTATAGCCAGGAGGGAGCTAGCCGCCCCCCGCATAAATGGGGGGCAGCGTCTCCTCTATCTAGGCTACCAAATCTATCTTATCTGCCAATCGAGAGAGAGGCCGGTTGCAACATAGCCCCCGCCTGTTATATTTAGCCCATCCATGAGGTACATATAGATGTCGCCGGTTGAGGCGTTTTGCCAGAGCATGTCAGCCATGCCATCGCCGTTATAGTCTCCGGTTGTCTTAAGCTGCCAGTTGCGCGGTACTCCCTTTGCCACATAACCGCCGCTTAGTATCTTAACCTCGTCCATAAACCACATAACTACGTCGCCGGTTGAGGTGTCCTGCCAGAGGATATCAGCCTTGCCGTCGCCGTCAAAGTCTTCAACCGCCTTTATCTGCCAATTGTTTGGGACCTCCCTTGCTGCGTAGTTTCCTGCCGACATGCTTAGACCGTTCATCAGCCAGACAACTACGTCGCCGGTTGTGGTGTTCTGCCACAGGATGTCGCTGTTTTTGTCGCCGTTTAGGTCGGCCACGGCCTTGACCACCCACTCAGACCGCATCCCTCTGACGAGGTAGCCGCCGCCCTTTATGTTTGTACCGTCCATCAGCCAGACATAGATATCGCCGGAGTTGGTGTTTCTCCACATAATGTCGGTCTTGCCGTCGCCATCGAAATCGCCAAGCGCTGTAACCTCCCACTCACCTGGCATCCCGCGCACGGCAAAGCCCCCCGCCTTTATCGTAGCGCCCTCTATGAGCCATATGTAGACGTCGCCAGAGGTGTTCTGCCAGAGTACATCGCTCTTGCCGTCGCCATTGAAGTCGCCCACGGCCTTGATGTCCCAATCAGACGATACGTTTTTGACGACAAAGTTGCCTCCTGTTATCGAGGCGTCATTCATCAACCATATGTATACGTCGCCTGTCTTGGTGTTGCGCCACAATACGTCGCTATGGCCGTCGCCGTTAAAGTCATACTTGACCTTTCTGCTTGCACCGGCTGTGAACTCGATGGTGACGTTCTTATCCGCGGTCATCGTTACCGTGCAGGTTGAAGCTGACCCTGTGCAGTCGCCGCTCCAGCCAGCAAATGTTGAACCAGAGTTCGCCGTTGCAGCCAAAGTTACGGATGTGCCGCTACTATAGGAGGCCGTGCCGGTATTACCACTCCAGCTTATAGTACCAGTCGAGGCGGTGACTGTACCAGAGCCTGTGCCAGCCTTGGAAATGACCAAATTGACCAAATCACCAACCTGTCCAGAACGAACTGGCCAAACGTAGTAGCCGTTGGACTTATCGATGACGAGGACGGAGCCAACGTCCATGCGGACGACCCACGCGATGGACGTACTGAGAGCATAGGACGTAGACGACCAGTAGTAGCTAGACTGCACATTGCTAAAAAGGGAGCCTGATGGAATCGGAGGATTAAAAGCTCCATGATCAAGCAGACTAAATAGCTCTTTTCTGTTTGGCAGCCGCCAGTCGCTATATCCAAGATAACTGGCAGTATTGAGGCACTTGACATAATTTAGAGTGCCTTGCCAGTTCATAGCTTCGCCTGTGCAACTGCCCACAGTGGGTGTGCCCGCGTCTCGAGTCCAGACCAGACCCGTTAAGGTATCAGTAACCGTCTGGGCGCTGTTGAGCGTAAACCTTGGATCCGGCCAGGCCACACCCTTCTTTAACGCGCCATCGTCACCAGCAGCATAGGACGTAATTTGTCCGGTCTGCCAAATAGCCGAATTACCAAATGCCCCAGACTGTCCAGAACGAACTGGCCAAACGTAGTAGCTGTAGGACTTATCGTTGGCGTAGACGCCGCCACCGTACATGCGGACGACCCACGCGCTGGACGTAAGGCTAGCATAGGACGTAGACGACCAGTAGACGTTAGACTGCACATTTACAAAGCCCTGGGAAGTTAGCCACGAGGCAATATTACCTTGACTGGAGTTAATCAGACTCTCCAGCTCGTTGATGTTTGGCAGCCGCCAGTCGTTGTATCCGAGGTAGTTGGCAGAATTTAGGCCGGCCACGTAATCCAGAGCGCCTTGCCAGGTCATAGCTCCGCCTGTGCAACTGCCCACAGTTGGAGTACCGGCGTCTTTGGTCCAGACCAGTCCAGTTAAGGTATCGGTAACCGTCTGGTCGCTGTTGAGCGTAAACCTTGGGTCTGGCCATAACACGCCCATACGCAGTGCTCCGTCATCCCGCTGCGGTGTATTGGTGTCGTAGCTCGTCATTTGCCCCGTCTGCGGCAGGTTCACGGTTCCGGCGTAGGCGGTACTGCCAAGGCACATGGCTCCAAGCAGCACGATCAGCGCCAGGGTATACAAATGGAACTTCCGATACAACACCCTCACGCTTGCGTGCAACTGGAGATGCTTCTTGTCACGTTTATTGTTTACTCGAAACATATAACCTCTCCTAAAACTTTTTTTGGTTCTGCAGCGCCGATAAAATCGCCCTGCGTATTCTATTAACTGATTGCGTAAAACGGCTTAAATAAAGGCAATAGCTACAAGCGGCAACCAGACAACATTGACCCTCCATAAGGGAAGGCATAAGGCATGTCCGTCCTGCAGCGAAAAAGAAGATTAAAGGATTGGTGACAAGAAGGTAGTTAACTAAATGTAATGTTGCGTTGAGAGAGAGAGAGAGAGAGAGAGAGCAAATAACACACCAGATCAGAGTATTCTCGAATACTGTATCTGGATTTGAATAAATACAAGATATTTATCCTCCCTTTATCGTTCATAAAAAGATGTCTGAACAACGATTCAATGTCCGTGAAATAGACTATCAATACGTGATTTGATCTGTCAATCAGGTAAACACTGTATTTTTTAAAATGAGTATCAGAACAACCATCTTTTTGGCTTTTTATATTGTCTGCTGTTATAGTATTATATAATAAAGATGGATACGCCCACAGGGATATACGATAAGATCATCAAGGAGTTGATGGAGGGGATGGAACGCCCTCTGATAGAGAAGGTTCTGGGGATTAAGGCCGATAAGGTTAGCAGGTTAAACGTCGTAACACAGTTGACGGATGAGAGGGAGGCAGATTTTGTACTCAAGGTGGAAAATGACGGTGAAGCGCCTTACATTATCCATGCAGAGGTGCAGAGCACAAATGACACCAAGATGGTTAATCGGATGCTGCGATACTTTGTCCATATCTATACGCTGCATGAAGTAGTAGTTAAGCAGTACGTTATCTATATTGGTAAGGGTAGGCTGACCATGAAGAGCACGTTAGACATGCCTGATATCCATTACAGATATGAACTGATCGATATGAGGGATGTTGCATGTGAACAGTTTCTTTATTCGGGAGTGCCTGATGAGATAATACTTTCGATGTTGTGTAATAGTGGTGGGCGCGATGAGCGTACGTTTGCCAG
>PEAB01000100.1 GCA_002753395.1 Nitrospirae bacterium MYbinv3
TTCAGTTATGGGGTCGGTACAAATCTCTTCAAGTTCTGGGAACAATACACGTTGAATTTTTCCTAATAGCCATGATATTCTCTCTCTTAACATGATGCTCTCCTTATCGATTTAAGTTTGGGATACTTATTTTATCATAAGGAGAGCTAAAACTTCTTTCGTTTAGGAGTTTTGCAAGAGGCTCAATTGATATCCTACTTTAGGAAAAGGCTCATTTGCTTTAATACAATGACTTAAATCACACCATTAAAACCGCTGACAACTGTAACTCCTTGTTATATAATGATATCACACCATAAATGGAATCATCGTAAAATAATGTTTGATTATTACGCCGATATATGCTAATATGTTATATCTAATGATTTGGTTTGAAAAGCGATTTTACGATGGTGTAAAAGATGGAAGGATAACACTGACCTTTAGGTTTTGGGATACCCTGAGGGTACTGCGCGGCAAGATATACCGGTCACACAACCTCGGTTTATTAAGAATTATAGACGTAGACTTCAGAAGAGTTCAGAGTATAACATTAGATGAGGTAAGACGTTGCGGATATGAATCCATGGATGAGTTTAAAGAGGACATCGTTAAGTATGCAGAGGGTGAGGTGGATTTTGAAAAGGACAGGGTGGTTAAGATAGAGTTTGAGTATATAGGGGAGGACATCGAAAATTACAAGAAGTCAATGGGTAACGTAAAAGACTCCGAGATATTCAACATAAAAGAGCAGCTACTGATCCTGGAGCAGAAGAACGACACCCCCTGGATAAAGAGAACTCTGCAGCTCCTCAAAGAACAAGGTTATCTGCTGTCTAAAGATATCGAACCAGTCGTAGACATGCCCTCAGACAGGATAAAGGTTTTTATGCGAAAACTAAAGGCGCTGCACCTGATATCAAGCAATACGCGTAAGGGATACTCTATAACCCCGCTTGGTTCAAAACTATTGAGGCACCTCAGCAGTAAGGACGAAGAGATGCTGTAGAAGATACAGAATGGGGTGTTTTACTCCATATCTCAAGAGGGCATAACACCAAGACGAAAGGTGACTATTACCATTAATACCACATTGAATAATTGTAATAGTTCAGTATACGATTGAAAGTATCTTTTTTATATTTCTATGGTAACTATGCTTTTACGCTTTCTGGATTCCTGTTTACCCCTGTTCAAGCCAGAGGCAAGCTGTGGAATGACATATTTGGAAAACGCTCATTACTGTCATTCCCACAAAAGTTAGGAATCCACAGTCTTTAAACACAGAGGCAAAGCCCACCATTCTTAATACATTACGGGTGAACTATTACGACAATTATATAATTTTATATGATTTAAGTCATTGCAAATACAAGGTATATTAGTATAGTATAAAAGTTATGAAAAATGAAAATGAAATAACACTGACAAGACCAAGTTTAACGCAGAGATACTTCCATTACCTATCTAATTTTTTAAGCAGCGTATTCACGTCCAATCTGAACCCGTTGCACTATTTAGGGGCAATAGCTATATTTCTCCTTATTGTGGACACAATTTCTGGTATCTATCTATACGTATTTTATAAGATAGATCCAAGGCATACCTACATATCAGTTGAAGCTATCTCGGCAAGTTTCCTGGGAAACATTATGAGGGGGTTGCATAGATATACGTCGGCTGCCCTGATATTCGTTACGCTGCTTCATACATTACACGTGCTTCTGACAGATCGTTTTCGTAAGTTCAGATGGTTAGCTTGGATATCCGGCTTAATTGCGTTATCGGTATTTTTGATAATTGGTATCTCAGGGTATATCCTGGTTTGGGACGTTAAGGCGCAGCTTATAGGTATACTTACAGGCAAGTTTCTAAGTTACTTGCCAATCTTTGGACACTCTATAATGAGCACATTCTTTGGAACAGATATAAAGCTCTTAGGGGGCTTGTTCAGGATGGTTCTTTATTTTCATGTAGCGCTTACTATTGGAATAGTGTTCATCCTCTGGATACATGTTATGAGAAATGCCAGACCGCGGATTTTGCTACCGAGACGCCTATGGATAAGCCTCACTGTTTATTTCATCCTTACTAGCATCATACTACAGGCAAAGAGTGATGCAGGAGCAAATCTACACAGCATATCGTTTGATATATCTATGGACTGGGCTTACTTCTTTATCTATCCGCTTATGAAGATAATGCCACTTTCATGGATGTGGCTTACGGTTAGCGGTGTTTCTCTTGTTTTATGTCTGCTACCTTGGATAATTAAGGGCAAGGCAACTCCAATTGTCAGTATAGATCAAGAGAGATGTACCGGTTGTGAGAGATGTTATATGGACTGTCCCTATGAAGCAGTCATTATGAGCAGAAATGAAAGCGGAAAGAAGAAGGCCTTGGTCAAGGAGACCAAGTGTGCTGGATGCGGGATATGTATAGGCTCTTGCAGTTTTAAGTCGATCACCCTGCCGGTGTTTCAATGGCAGGCTATGTTGGATGTGATCAAGGAAAAGGCGCCTGAGTTCGTTGTATTAAAGTGTAGATTTTCGGCAGAGCCTCCTGTCAGAGACAACGTATTTACATACACCGTCCCGTGTATTGGTTCGGTACATACCAGGTTTCCAAAAGAGATCCTAAACTCAAACGTAAAAGGAGTATTCCTGGTAGGATGCGAAGAGGCGGACTGCCATTACAGGGAAGGGGGCAGATGGACAGTTGCAAGGTATGAAGGGACGAGAAAACCCTCTCTTGACAAGGATACTGACCCTTCACGCATAAGGATACTACAGACTGCATCCACAGTGGATATTACTAAAGAGCTCGACATGTTTATCAAGGATGTAAGGGAAATAAGTGAAGAGAAAAAATCTGATAAAGTTACAGTGAAGAGTCTTGTAAAGTTGAATTACGTGCTTGCCTCTATAGTGCTGCTTATACCAACGTTATTATTGTACCCGCTGACAAGCAGAAAAATGGCATTTTATCCATTAGATAAAAGTGCCTTCATTATAACTTTTAAGTACCGGTCAACACCGTCGGTTGCAAGTGAGAGGTCTCCTATAAAGATCGATCTCTTTGTAAATCAAAAGAGTGTTTATTCAAAAATACACTATCCCAGAGGTATAAGAAGGGATTCATCAATATTTGTTTACGACGAGGTGCTTTTAAACCCAGAACATGCAGATATCGTCCTAAAGGTTGAGGAGACGGCATTCCCAGAGAAGCATAATGAGCTTAGGTTAACAAAAGACCTTAAGCCAAAAGACAGTGTAATAATAACTTACAACGATGCTATAAAAGACTTAGTGTACATACAGTAACTGAAAGGGATTGTCTGAACTAAGTTACACAGATTAATGGTCTCAAGATATGGATTCCCACTTTCGTGGAAATGTCAGTAATAGGTGTTTTATAAGTATGTCATCTCTGCGTAAGCAGGAATCCAGAAATCTTAAAAGCATAATTACCATGATATTTAAAGAAGATATGATTTAACTAATCCTACAAATCACTTAAACTGTATAATCCCCATACTTAGATCTTTATCATATCAACAACTAGTCCAAAGAAAAGAATCGTGATATACACTATAGAGTAAATAAAAAGTATCTTTCCATAGACACGCTCTGTTATGTATGCCCTTAGCGCTAGGTATATATATAACAGGCCAAGAATTACGGCAAGGACAAGGTAGAAGATACCCGACATCTTTAAGAAATATGGTACGAGGCTGACTGGTAAGAGCATAATGGTATATAAAAGGGTCTTGGTCATTGTGGCTTTCACACCCTTAGATAGGGGAAGCACGGGGACTCCCGCCCTAGAGTAGTCCTCTTTATATTTGATTGCAAAGGCCCAGAAATGCGGATGTTGCCATAAGAACATAATAGCGAATAAGACAACAGCTTCCGATTCAATCCTGCCTGTGACCGCTGCATATCCTATCACGGGAGGCAGTGCACCTGTTATGCTGCCAACATGGGTGACGAGATGCGTCCTTTTTTTCATCATAAGTGTGTACGGAATAACATAGATAAATGAACTCAGAAGGGTGAGCGCTGCTGAGATTGCGTTGACGAACAAGAGGAAAATGACTATTGAAATCAGGATCAGTAATAATCCAAAGATCAAGGCATTGTTTGGATGTATGCGACCTTGCGGGATAGGTCTGACCATTGTTCTGTGCATGAGCCGGTCCATGTCTCTGTCAAAGAAGTTGTTAAGGACGGCAGAGCCAGCTGTGGCAAGGCCGATTCCTATAAGCGTTACAGTGACAAGGTATGGTTTAGGAAGCCCCTTCTGACCTAGATACATCCCAGCAAGTGCAACGATCAAAACAAGTAATACGATCCCTGGCTTTGCTAGTACAACATGGTCTCTGACTATTGTCTTGTAGGCCATCATCCGCTGTATCATTAATGTCATACATATGATTTTAACATATCTGTTGAAGATTAAGCAGGTTTAAAATTAGAGGGGGCGCATAAGAAAGTCACTGGAATTTATGTCATTCCTGTGAAAGTGAGAACGGGCAAAGAGTTCTCCTAAAGAGACTTCTGACAAATAAAGCGCACTTTGAACGGTTTTAACAAACTGAGTTGTGTTTATCTCTTCTTAAGACATTTAGGTTAGATGTACCTTTGGCTCCGATATAGTACGGTTTGATTTCATTTCATTTATCCAAAGGTTGGAGTCTTCTTCTCCGTTAGTACCTTCTAAGCATTTAAGAAGTTGTCTTCTTTTTTCTGGACTTGGTTCTGGAGGCAGTTCTTCTGTGGTGTCTGACTTGATTGTTATGGTAAATCTCTGCCCTACGGGAAGTTTAAATTTCTCAATCCATGCACCTGGTAATTCATCACCTTGTATGGGGTGCATAAGAATTTCATGGGGGACAATAAAAATTAATGGGGTCAAGGGGACTGGTCCCCTTGTGGGTGGGTCTGAGGGAGGGCAAAGCCCTCCATTCTATTCAAAAATCCCCACGACTTTCTTATGCACCCCCTTGTATGTGTTCCATGATGACTATTGACATACTTTAATATCTCCTCACTTTTGCACTTTTTTATAAACCAGTATTTCATGTAGCTCTTGAAAATATATTCCCGCTTTCGCGGGAATGACAGAAAATGGCGTCTTTAGCTGTTCCATGTCATTCCTGCGTAAGCAGGAATCCAGAAAGTGCAAAACTATAGTTGCTCTCTAAATAATAAAAGTAGCAGCACAAAGGCGCTCGTTACCCCGCGTCGAAAGATAAACCTGCCAGTTGCACGTATGGTTGCTATTACAGCCTTACCGAAGAAAACAAACAAGACAAAGAGTAAAAATGCAATACCACTGATGACCTCAAGTATGAAGGCCACGTCAACCTTATAGGTTCCAGTCAGCGGGTCATACTGGTAACACCAGAGCAGAAGACCCTCGGTAACACTCGCAGATGAGTTTCCTTTCTTTGCCTCGATCATACTCAATCTGAGATCTCTCGCATTGTAGTTAACCCCGTATATATATTTAGATATTTTACCGGCTGGTGAGAGTATGACGAGGAGATTGGGGTGAATGAACTCACCCGTCTCCTCGTCCAGCCGATATGAAAAGTCTATTGCCTTGAGCAGCTTCTCTAACTCTTTCTCCCGACCGTTAGCCACTACCCAGCCAGGTTTCTCAAGACCCCACATGGTCCTGAACTTGGCCAGCATCTCTGGCGTATCGGTGGAGTCAAAAGAAAGTGTAAGGATATTAAAGTCTTTTCCAACATTTCCTATCTTCTCTACAGCTTCATTGAGACTATCTGTGATGACAAGGCAGGCCGTCTGACACCTTGTGTATATAAGGCTTATAATAAGGGGCTTATTGCCTATTACATCTTTCAAGGAACGCTCCTTACCATAGGAATCCATAAGGATCACATCAGGAACTTCTTTGCCTAGTGTCATCTTTTCGTTAGGCGACGTCAGCTTTTTTGTATCGGCCAGCCCAATTTCAAACAAGCTGACAAAGAGTAGAAGAGATAGAAGAAATGTCTTCAAAAAACTACTTAACCTCCCACATTATACTCAACCATCCCCAGTTAAGGGTTACAAAGATCAAGAATGCGATCATAAACACTATGGTAAGAGCAAATGTGCCCGGTGCGACATAACGAGAGTCGTGTCTTTCTGTGTCAGGCGGGGGAGGTGAGGACATTGTAAGCTGCATATCCTGTTTCCCGCGCACCGGCTCTCCAAAGAACACCGAAACAACCACAACAAGACACCACGCCAAAGCTCCTAAAAAGGCTATAGTACCGCCTAATACTGCAACAACCCAGAAGATATCTGCAATCGGAGGGTAGGTGTAGGTAAATGGACCACCGGAGAACGTTATATCCCAATGTCTTCTTGGCACGCCGAGGTAACCAAGCGTTGATAGTCCTGCTGATAGTAGAACAATACCTATTGCAAAGGTCCACGGAACCGCCTTGGCTACTCCATACATGGATATCTTCTTTCTAAATATCAGAGGGATCAGATAGTACGTAGCGCCCATAAATGTAAGGGTAGTGCCGCCAACTACCGTTCCTTTAAAATGTCCAGGGAGCGCTATGGTATTGTGGATTATCATGTTGGTCTGCTCCATACCGTTTATTACACCGGTTATGCCGCCAATGAATCCAAATATGACTATAGCTAAAAACACTGATACAAACGCAGGGTTTTCCCATGGACAATTCTTTAGCCAGTCAAATAGCCCTTTCGTAAATCCTTTCCTGCGCTGTGCAACCTCAATAGCAGAGGGGACAGCAAAGGCGTGGATCATTGAGGCAAGGACTGCCAGATACATAAAATAACTGGTATTAACAACCTTCCATGAAGGCGACGGTATTGGGTCAACGAGTAGATGGTGAGCAGAGGCAAGGTTAATACCGATCAGGTAAAACAAAAATGCGGTTCTACTGACCTTCTCATTTATGGAAGTTCCACCAACGGCTAGAAAAGCGCCGAGGTACCATATGGAGATCATAGCTGCCACGTTGACCTGCTGGGCGGAGTGTCCAAAACCCCAGAACACCAGCCTGTAAACAAGGCTGTCTACTGAGTCTATAAGCCCCAATGACCAGAGGAATGTTGGCACATATATTGCGGCGCCTGCCAAAAGCGTACCAACTGCCAAGATAACGGCAGTTAATAGACCAAAGCTAAACAGTGGAAGCGGGCCATCGCCGTAAGTCTTTTCCTTCTTGGCTACCATTACATTGGCAATAAACAGACCGCACACAATAAGCGCCCCAACCGCAAAGAGGATTATACCAAGGTAATGTACTGGCTGTGCCTTAAGAGGTGGGTATGAGGTAAAAAGCACGTCAGCCCTTCCTGTCAAAACCGCAAAGGCTACCAGGGCTGTTCCAACTACCATCAACACAAACGCCAGCCAGCCAGTTGCCGGAGAGACTTGGCGAGCGTTTAAAACCACTGTAGAGCCAAAGTACAGCCCAGCCATTTCCCAGAAAACAATCCACACAACAAGGGCAACCAGTCCGTGTAACGTTAGTATCCTGTAGTACCAGTCAACTGGAAGGAGATGAACAACCTGCCATCTTGTAAGAAGCACTAAGAGGGCTGCGACAATTGCTATAAGAAACGCCACTACAGAAACCACGGCATTTGCTTTTATCAATGGCAAGGCCCGCTTATCTACATTAAATCCAGTAATGTCACACTTTAAAAACATCTTTGAGCCTCCTTCAGCTTATTCTTCAACAGTTATTTTGCTTATCATCGTATGATGACCTGGGCCGCAGTACTCATTGCAGATAACCCTGAAGTCACCAGAGGATGTTGGTTTGAATGTTAGGACATAATCATAGCCTGGATGGATCTTGAAATTCATGTTCACAGGCTGTATGGAAAAGCCGTGCAAGAGATCCAGCGATGATATATGAAACCTATAGCTCGCCCCTTTTTTAAGAACCAAAACGGGTTCCCATCTCCACGTTGTACCTACTAAAAACACATCGCTGTCGGCTGGTGGTTTTACCACGGGCATACCGCCTTCTTCACCAACTTTATACTTTTCCCAGTTTGCGTGAGCCAGCTTATAAAACTCATCGGGTGATGTACTGTAGACTAAAAAAGAAGGGTTCTGTTTTCCAATCAGATGCCAACCAACCATCAATGTAAAGAGGGATAGGGCAACTACCGTTGCAAAGACAATCCACGTCTTTTCATCTTTGGCTATACTTTTATTCCACCATCCTTTTTCGGGTGAGAGTAAAGCCATAATTATTTACCTCCTAAAATTATTTCTTTCAGAGCCGTAGGTATCGGGGCTATTGTCTCTATTTTTACAAGACCCCACAAAATGTAAACGGTAAAAAATACAACATTGGACAGTATCAACAGCCCAATGGGGTTATCTAGCAATTTCTCTACAAAACCTGCCTGTTCTTGCATAAGTGATTCACCTCCTTGATTTATTTAAGTTTTCCCATTAGTTTCTTCGTGTAGGAGACCAGATGCCAGCGCTTTTCATCATTTAAGGAATCCTCATAAGAAGGCATACCTGTACCATCCAGACCAGTCGTATAAGCTAGATAGATATCTGCATCATCACTGCCCCTTTTCAGAGCGCCCAGTGTAAAATCAAATGGCAGGATAGGTCTCTTTTGATCATCTTTGATGTCATCAGACTTTGGTCCATCCCCCTTGCCTTTTTCTCCATGACACTCCCAACACTTCATCTCCTTCCATATCTTGGCGCCTTCCTCAACTGAAGCTGGCGTTCCAACCCACTCTGGCTTAGCCGTTACAACGATCGGGGTTCCTGGCCCCTCATCTTTCCATCTCTTTGAGAGCGTTTTTATGTAATCGACGACCGCCTTTTTCTCTGCTGCTGAAAGATCCTTTGCTTGAGGCATACTTGACCGCGGGATGCCATTTGTCAATATGCGTATAAGGTCATCATCAGTGGGTAGACTTCCTGTAGGCGTTGACCTGAATCTGAAAACCCCCTGCGTGAGGTCGCGTGGATGCAGCTTCCAAATCTTGCCTTTGGCTTTCCTGTAAACGAAATCAGCCGAACCCTTGCCATCTCCATTTGAACCGTGGCAAAAGGCACACCTGCTTTCAAAAACCCTCTTGCCTAACGACAGGTCAGCTCCATAACTTTCCCCAATAACAAACGCCAAAAACACAGCACAAAACATTACGACTGACACAAATTTCTTGTTCACCATTATCCTCCTTTTTTTACTGTATTGCTTCTGGATTATCAATCAAACTACAACCCTTAATAAGCAGCTTTCAGCGCTGCCCTCACATGTTGTCTTTAATCGATTGTTCTTCATAGGCATGGTTCTTCTATGTAAACTTACATAGATATTACATCCTTATCTTACATCTTTAGATAATTCCCTCCTCTCTTTCAAAGATTTATTTTCATCAAGCGATCTTCTCTCTCGAAAAATCCGCGCAAATCCCGTTCAATCTTTTACCTTTCATGCTCAGTTGTCCCTTAAATAAATTAATACCAGGTTCTGTAACGTAAACATTATAGTAAAAGGCTACATCAAAAGTCCACATAATTTTTATCTCCCACAAGAAGATTAAGTAACAGAGTTGTATGCAAATAGAACAGCTTAAAAACAAATATGCTATTTACATGAAGGTAATAGTGCATCTATTTACTATTTCAACCGACCATTCAAATAAACCATATGATGATCTAATAAACTATTTACTTGATATGCGTCAGTAACTTTAGTTACTGTATTTAAGTACTAACCCATTGTAATCCATCACTCAGAATACTAAACACCGCTAACAACCTCATCTCAGCTTCAATAGTAAGTACCTACTCATAATTAATTATATACAAAAAAGGGAAAAAGTGATGACTCTGCCCTCCCTCAGTAGGCAAAGCCATCCATTTTTAATAAATACGGGTGAACTGTTACGTATTTTTGAGGTAATATTATCGAGCTAATAGACATAGGCAGCCATGATGAAATATATGATTGAGATTTTTAGAACCATTAAAAGAAGACCAACCTTTACCCCTCAAAAGAGAAGTCTCCAAACACGTCATTAACGTCTATTTCCAGTCCTTCAATGACCTTGGACTTGACCACACCCTCTCCCTCGGCTATGGAAAAGAGCTGTATCTATCCACATCGATGGTAAGCACCTCTATTGTTTCAAGCTCAGGAAAAATTATCCAGTATTCATGGACTTTGTATCGCTCGTATATCTCTTTCTTGGTGATAGTGTCCTTTGTAACTGAACCTTTAGAGACAATCTCGACAACCATATCAGGCACGCCTCGTATCCAGTCTTGAAAAATGGCCATATTCTCTTTCTTGATAAACAATAGGTCAGGTTGGAGTCTGTTTATGCCTTCCTCTAAGATTACATCCAGGTAAGTATATCCCTACAACGTCACTTCCAGTCTAAACGGTTGATTTCTGCGGTAACTTCAAATAACACCAAAGCATGTAAACCGTTTATTTTGCCATGTTCTATTTCTAAACTGTCGTTGTAGGGATATAACTGGCCTAATTTATTTTTATTGACGTGTTGACCTACAACACGCAATAAATCCCCTAAAACTCTCTGGTGGTTACAAAAGGGACTATGTCTAACAACAGTTTCCCCGTTAATAATCTCTGCAAGGTCGTCCTCTCCAAAAGTAGCGCCATTTATGATTTCCATAATAAGCCGACAGATTAGAATGGTAAAAAGTTGTTATCAATCAATTGATTAAAGATATAAGGACAGGTCTCAGGCAGTTCTATTTGACTAGATCTTGTTTCCTTTTGAAACATTACTATCGCCTTTTCGTAGGCTTCTTCTATAATTGTTTCTACGATATGCGTTAGACTTGGACTATCTTTCAGTACAAACTTAATCTCTACCCTCTGAACGCTTATTGTTGATTTCCAGCTTTTAGACCGTTTATCAGGTTGATATTGCCATTTAATCAGGTGCATTATCAGAACGGCCAGCCTGTTACGTAATTCCTTCTTTTCGCTCTTACCCAAGCTCTCTATCTCCTCGGCTATGTTTTCTATATCCAGTTCACCAAATCTGCCTTGTCTCAATAGTTCAGC
>PEAB01000101.1 GCA_002753395.1 Nitrospirae bacterium MYbinv3
TTTTTGGAAAAAGAAAGAGCTTTCCTGACTAATCTGGATATTCTTTGTCTCATTGTACAATTAAATCTTTCGATGTGGCTTGTTTTTCCACTTTCTTTTCCAACAGGACGATGTCTTTTTGATGGAATAATTCCTGTGTATGCCGTCCAAAAATCTGTATAACATACGGCGCATTGCCTATAAACAGGAGGAAGCGAATTCCATAATCCCTTAGCTCCTTCTATGTCACGGCTCCCTACAAAAGCACCAACCACTTCGCCAGAATCATCATCTAATGCTAACCAAATCCATTGTTTATTCTCCTTATTTCCGACATAAGACCACATTTCATCACATTGGATTGTTAGACGTCCCTTTTCTTTTTTTTTACATCTATACATTGAGGCATTGTATCATATTTTTGGTTCACATAATCTTGAAGCCAATGTTCAGAGACACCAGTAACACGTACAATTGCAGCTAATGCCATCCTCTCTAATAACAATTTATCAATTAAATCTCTCGTTTCTTGTGATATTATGATGTTTTGTGGATTTTCTACAAATTGTCTGCCGCACTCTTTACACATAAATTTTTGTTTTCCGTTGTGAATGCTGCCATTTTTAACAATTTCCTTTGAACCACATTGTATGCAAGTCATAAATACAGTCTCCTTAAAATAAATTCTCAATGTATTATAGCAAATCAGCCATTAAGAACAAAAATAGCGCCATCACTACTTCTACAGGACTACCGTTAATTATATACAAAAAAGGGAAAAAGTGTGGGCTTTGCCCTCCCTCAGACCCACCCACAAGGGGACTAGTCCCCTTGACCCCATTATATTGCGTGTTTATACACAATATTTTAATCGTATACTGAACTATTACTATATACTATCCGTTTGCACTTTTTTGTAAACCAGCATTTTATGTAGCTCTTGAAAATAGATTCCCGCTTTCGCTGGAATGTCAGCAAATAGCGTTTTAGGCTGTTCTATGCCTGCCCCTGACCTGCTTA
The DNA here is from genome assembly GCA_002753395.1 of Nitrospirae bacterium MYbinv3. Lineage (GTDB taxonomy): Bacteria > Nitrospirota > Thermodesulfovibrionia > Thermodesulfovibrionales > Magnetobacteriaceae > Magnetobacterium. The sequence goes on from PEAB01000101.1 coordinate 1,000, forward strand.
GGGGGCAGGCATGCGTAAGCAGGAATCCAGAAAGTGCAAAACTACAGTATTTAATCAGATCGAAATTATGTTACAATTTGACATACGAATGCTGTCAAGATATCTGAACGAAATTACTGAGATCGCCAACTATGGAGATGCAAGAGAGGAGACATATTATCCAGCGCTGACAGACCTGCTAAATGAGTACATCACCGCAATCAGCAGGAAAGACGCTGTTGTTGTACCATTTCCTAAAAAGACCGAGGGGGGTAACCCTGACTTTAGAATCTGGGACGGCAAGCAGCGCATCGTTGGATACATTGAGGCAAAAGAGCCAAAATATGAGGATTTAACTAATATTGAGGTCTCAGAGCAATTAAAGCGCTATATGTACACATTTCCCAACCTTATGCTGACAAACTTCCTAGAGTTCAGATTGTACCGTAACGGTGAACTCATAGACAAGGTTACAATTGGCAGACCGTTGGTTTTAAACAAACTAAAGATTACTCCACCTGTGGAGAATGAGACAGGGTTATTAAATCTGCTTGATAAGTTTTTTTCCTTCTCCTTGCCAAAGGTCTATGATGCAAGGTCTCTGGCAATAGAGTTAGCCAAGAGAACCCGTTTTTTGAGAGATGTTATCCTGACCCATATCTTCAGTGACAACAATAAGTCTAGTGGTAAAGGTATCGAGGGATTTTATGACGCCTTCAGTACGTATCTAATAGGCAGCCTTAAGAAAGAGGACTTTGCAGATATCTTTGCTCAGACAGTCACGTATGGCCTCTTTGTGGCTAGAACACGCTGCAACAATGGTTTTAGCAGAGTGATGGCATTTGCCAGCGTACCCAAAACCCTGGGCATATTAAAGGATGTCTTTCGTTTCATATCATCTACAGAACTTCCAAGACATATGGAATGGAGCATTGATGACATATCGGAGGTCTTGGCCATCACCGAGGTAAAGGCCATTTTGCATCATTATTATCACGAGGGTAAGGGCAATGACCCTATTGTACATTTCTATGAGACCTTTCTTTCTGAATATGACCCTGGTACAAGGGAAAGGCGAGGGGTTTATTATACCCCTGAACCGGTGGTTTCTTATATTGTGCGCTCGCTCAATATTATACTCAAAGACAAGTTCTCTATGCCCTACGGGCTTGCTGGCGACAAAGTTACTCTGTTGGACCCTGCCGCTGGTACATGTACGTTTCTGTCAGAGGCGTCAAAGCTGGCGATACAAGAGTACACCGCCTCATATGGCAGCGGTGATCAGTCTGGTTTTATTAAGCGTCGTATACTTGAAGACTTTTATGGATTTGAACTGATGATGGCCCCATATGCGATAGGGCATCTAAAAATGTCCTTTATACTTGAAGAGATGGGCTATACACTACAGGATGACGAGAGAATCAAGGTGTATATTACCAATACGCTTGACATGGAGGCGTTAGGGCTAACCAAAATTCCAGGGCTGTCTTCACTATCTGAGGAATCACACATGGCTGGCAGCGTAAAAAAGGATACCCCTATTTTAGTGATACTGGGCAACCCTCCATATTCAGGACATTCCTCAAATGTTGGCGCTTGGATTTCAAAAGAGATCAGGGCATACTATACGATTGATGGAAAGGCATTGAAAGAAAAAAACCCTAAATGGTTACAGGATGATTATGTGAAGTTTATCCGTTTTGCACAGTGGAAGATAGATAGAGAGGGTGAAGGTGTGCTGGGGTTTATCACTAATCACAGCTATCTTGATAACCCAACATTTAGAGGGATGAGAAGGTCATTAATGGACAGCTTTGATGAGATTTACATCTTGGATCTACATGGTAATAGCCGCAAGAAAGAAAGGTGTCCTGACGGCTCAAAAGATGAAAATGTTTTTGATATACAACAGGGTGTTGCGATAGCATTTTTTGTCAAGAGGAAAGGGATCCCCAAAAGGATTGCTTATACTGAAATGTTTGGTGAGAGGGAGACAAAATACTCCTGGTTAAATGAAAACGATATAAATACTACAAAGTGGGTAGATGTTCAACCAAAACCTGAGCACTATTTCTTTATTCCTAGGGATGAAAGATTACTATCTGCTTATGATAAATTCATAAAAATCACAGACATATTTCCCATCAATAGCGTTGGGATTGTCACTGCACGTGATAGTTTAACTATTCAGTGGACAAAAGACGAGATGTGGCAGACTGTCCTAAACTTTTCAAAGCTCGATGCTGAACTTGCCAGAAAAGCATACAATTTAGGTAGAGATACAAGAGATTGGAAGGTAGATCTTGCTCAGAAAGATTTACTAAAAAGTGGTTTAGATAAGGAAAGAATCATGCCTATCTTATATAGACCCTTTGATATACGCTTTACCTATTATACTGGGAAGACAAGGGGCTTTCACTGTATGCCCCGTTCTGAGGTTATGCAGCATATTACCTGCCATACTGAAACACCAGGTGGATTTCTTTGTAGACCCAGACCTAAGGTTATGCAACATATGATGCAGGATAATGTTGGATTACTTGCCTGTAGGCAGCAAAATAAGATAGGGTTTCATCATGCCTTTGTGTCTACTGAAATTGCTGAGTCTTGTGTTGTTTCAAACGAAACAAAAGAAATAACATATTTATTCCCTCTCTACCTTTATTTATCTCATTTTGAAGGCAAAGAAGTTATAAAACAATCAAATATTAACCACAATATCATACAATCTTTATCTAAAATCTACAAGAAAGAACCATCCCCTGAGGAATCCTTCTACTATATCTACTCTGTCCTGTATTCAAACAGATACAGAACCAAATATGCAGAGTTCTTAAAGACAGACTTTCCAAAAATCCCATTTACGGAAGACCACGGTTTATTTATTAATATCTCTGAACATGGCAAACGTCTGGTGCAGCTGCACCTTCTTAAATCCCCAGAGCTTGACCCTCCTATTGCACGGTATCAAGGAAAGGGTGATAACAGGGTTAGAAAGCTAAAATACGATGACAAAGAAAAACATCTTTATATCAACGAAACTCAGTATTTTGAGGGAATTAAAAATGATGTATGGAGATATCGAATTGGCAGCTATCAGGTGTGTGAGAAATGGTTAAAAGACAGGAAGGAAAGACCGCTATCCTTTGAAGAGATCAAAACATACTGCAAGATAGTTACCGCTCTTCAAAAAACTACGGAAATCCAATCTGAGATTGATCTCCTGTATGACAAACTGGAAAATGCTATCATATGACTAAATACAAAACGCAGCAAGATAATGGGGTCAAGGGGACTGGTCCCCTTGCGGATGGGTCTGAGGGGGCAGGTGCGACCTGCAGCGACAGAAGGCAGAGCCTCCCCTCCTTAGATCAAGATGGTATAGAAGAAGGCTCACTGGATTTGGCGCTCCTTAGGGAGGTGTCCCTTACCTACGCACGGGGGAACATGATGCTGCCTGTTAGACGTGAGGGCGACACCCTCAAGGCCTTTGTATGCGGTAACCAGGGGATATTCGCTCTCCACGAGTTAGCGAGGACGATGGGCCTTAAACCTGTTGCAATCAAGGTTCAAGAGGGGCGACTGCTTGAGCTTATCAACCATGCCTACGGGATGATTGGCTCGGCTGCTGAGGTCATGAGCGACATCGCCGAGGGCGACTTTGACTCCGTGGCAAGGACGTTTCAGTCTCCGCGTGACATCCTGGAGCTTACCGAGGACGCTCCGATCATCAGACTCCTCAACGCCCTCTTGCAGCAGGCTGTTAAGGAAAACGCCTCTGACATCCATATCGAACCCTACGAAAAAGAGCTTATTGTGCGGTTGCGTATCGATGGGATGTTGAGAAAGATACTCACCCCCCCAAAGATCATCCAGGAAGCCCTCATCAGCAGGATTAAGATAATGGCCGATCTCGATATTGCAGAAAAGCGTCTGCCGCAGGATGGCCGCATCAGACTCCTCGTTGGCAGCAAGGATGTAGACGTCAGGGTCTCCATCATCCCGTCGTCTTTTGGCGAACGGGCGGTCTTGAGACTACTGGATAGAAAGCGAGGTCTCATCGGCCTTGACCAACTAGGGATGTCTGAACAATGCCAGAGATCGTTAAACCATATGCTTCGTTCCCCACACGGCATCATACTTGTCACCGGCCCCACGGGAAGTGGTAAGACCACAACCCTCTACGCTGCCCTAAACAGCATCTATTCTGATGAGAAAAACATCATCACCATCGAAGACCCAGTCGAATATCAAATGAAGGGCATTGGACAGATAAACGTCAATCACAAGATTGGCCTGACCTTTGCCGCAGGCCTGCGCAGCATCCTCAGACACGACCCTGACATCATAATGGTCGGTGAGATCAGAGACCTCGAAACGGCTGAGATAGCCATCCAGGCCTCCCTCACAGGCCACCTCGTCTTTAGCACGCTGCACACAAACGACGCGGCCTCCGCCATCACGCGTCTTGTGGATATGGGGGTAGAGCCGTTTCTGATAGCCTCCTCCATTGTAGGAGTACTGGCTCAGAGGCTTCTTAGAAAGGTGTGTATGTCCTGTATGCAAAAATACACCCCATCTTCTGTTGAGCGTGATTATTTTTCAACCGATGTGACTCAACCCAAGATGTTAAGCCGCGGGGTTGGGTGCGATAAGTGTAATCACACCGGCTATTCTGGCAGGATTGGCATATTTGAGATCCTTACGATCGATGGGGAGGTCGTCTCTCTCATTGACAAAAACGTGGACTACACCAGGATCAAGACACACGCCGTGAACACCGGTATGACTACCCTGCGTGCTGACGGTCTCTCAAAGGCTGCCGAAGGTATAACAACCCTTGAGGAGGTACTACGCGTGACACAGAAAGACCATGCCGATATTTCGATATAACGCCTACCGCTCAGATGGTTCAAAAGAGACAGGCAGCATCAATGCCGAAAGTCACTCCGACTGTCTAAGGTTGTTAAGACACAGAAGCCTATATCCAAGCGATATCAAGGAGGAAGGCCATGCAGCACCAGGCAGGTTTTCTCTTGCAAAAAAATCGGTAAACCTCAGCGTCATAACAAGACAGCTCTCTGTCCTTTTGTCCTCTGGCATCCCCATCGTAGAGGGCATCAAAACGCTCACAGAGCAGCAGAAGGGCTATGCCAGGGCGCTCCTTGCCGACATCAGGGATAAGCTCATTGCCGGAGCCAGTCTGTCAAAGGCGATGGCGGATTATCCAAACGTGTTTGCCGACTTTTACATAAACATGATAAGTGCTGCTGAGACCAGCGGTAATCTCGACGTCGTACTAAACAACCTTGCCGAGTTTCTCGAAAGTCAGGACGAGTTAAGGGCAAAGGTCAGGGCAGCGGCGGTCTATCCCATGATTATGCTTGGTGTTGGATCCGTGGTGCTTCTGTTTATATTCATGTTTGTAGTGCCAAAGATCACTAAGATATTTGAGGACTCACGGCAGGCACTACCGTTTATTACAGTTATATTGGTATGGGTTACACATGTGATTGAGCGATATTGGTGGGCATTGGGTATGTTTGGAGGGGTTGTGTGGTTTGCTCTTAGGTTTTTTGTCTTGAGAAACCGGCTGCTTTTGGGGGCGATGTTAAACAAGGTATCGGTATTAAACGCTCTTTATCTTTCCCGATTTTTGAGGATTGCTGGATTTTTGCTAAACGGCGGTATACCAGTCTTGATGACTCTTAGGTTGGCAGCCGGTTCCATTGGCAACCTCTATTTGCAGCGACACGTACTGGATGCGGAGAAGGTTGTAGCCGAGGGTGTTGAGCTATCCACGGCGTTGAGACAGTTCCCCCCGCTTGTCAGGCAGATAATCGCCACAGGTGAGAAGACCGGTACCCTTGCAGACATGCTTATTAAGGCGGCGCAGAGTTATGAAAACGAGTTTCACATGCAGGTCAAACGCCTGCTAACGATGCTTGAACCTGCACTTTTACTTTTGATGGGTCTAATCGTGGGATTTATTGTGTTTGCAGTGATGCTGCCCATCTTTGAGCTTAATCAGATTATTAGATAACAACAAAGGAGGTCTTGCTTTAAGATGCCATACAAAAAACGGATAACTCATGAGGCTGGTTTCACGCTTCTTGAGATAATAGTGGTGGTTTTTATATTGAGTCTGCTTGCCGCTATCGTAGCTCCGCGCATAATGGGGCGAACGGATGACGCCAGAATAGCCGAGGCAAAGGTGCAGATCAGGAATCTTGAGACCGCCTTAAAGCTTTTTAAGTTGGACAACGGTTTTTACCCTACCACAGATCAGGGGCTTGAGGCTCTTGTTATCATGCCTCAGGTTGGCAAACTGCCAGGTAAATACAGAGAGGGCGGATATCTAGAGCAGAAGAAGATACCGTCTGACCCGTGGGGCAATCCCTACGTCTATATTAGTCCAGGGGTAAACGGAGATTACGACCTGTTTTCGTATGGAGCTGATGGTCATGAGGGTGGTGAGGGGAAGAACAAGGACATCCAAAGCTGGGATATTGAGCGCTAAGGGTTTTACGTTCTTGGAGCTTGCAGTGGTATTATTCATTGTAAGCCTATTTACAGCATTGGCGTACCCAACCTTTCGTTCCTTAAGCGGTTCTCCAGCCTCGGAGGGCAGGCGCTTTGCAAGCATCCTTCGATATCTAAACTCCACCGCCATAAACAGGAAAGTCATCTATGAACTTAGGATCGATTTTACCTCAAAGCAGCTTAATTACGATTCACCCGAGGGGGTACTACACATAACGTTAGAGTCTCTTGGGTTTATATACGTAAGTTCTCGCGGCAGCGTCAAGGAGGGGCAGCTGATACTCCCATTTGGCAGCATGGGGCTGGAGGAGGTGCTTGAGGCCAACTTTACAAATGGCAGCGAAACAATCACCGTCTCCTACAATCCCTACAGCAAGCGTGTAAAGCTGGACTGTGATAGGGGAGTGGTAAGCCATAATGCTGTTGACTTAAGAAGGGAGGGCTTTGCCATCCCTTAGACCCTTCCACAAGGGAACTCGTCCCCTGATCCTCCCCCGCTACGCAGTCGATAATCATGTCCATTTTCAAATTCATACACTGTATTTGAACCTCAATTACACGCGTCTTCTATTCTATAATCTGGTTATCGTTTCTGTATTTTATTGTAATCCTGTACTCAGTTCCGTTGGATTTATTCATAACTATATTACCGTTTAACTGGTTCTTGACAATATTCATGATAAGTAAGACACCCATTGATTTTATGTTTGCTAAATCAATGTCTTCACTTATACCTATGCCATTATCTGAGAAGGTTAAATAAATCTCATCATTTATTTTGCGCATGATGACAGCAATTATACCTTCAGATATATTCGGAAAGGCATGTTTTAACGAATTCGTTGCCATCTCGTTGATTGCCAGGCCTAAAGGAACAGCCTGCTTAACCGCAATGGATACGTCATCCAGATCAAGATTCAAAGAAATCCTTGTAGTCTTAGAACTATAGGTCTTTATTAGACTTACCATGAGTGCCTTTAAATATTTATCAAACGCAATCTCTGACAGATTTTCCGTTTGACAAAGTGATTCGTGGATAAGAGACATAGTATTGATTCTACTAATTAGTTCCGTTAGGATTTCTTTGCAGTCGTGTTGTTCGACGTACTCTGATTGTATGCGAATAAGGCCTGAAATCAAGGCTAGATTGTTCTTTGTCCGATGATGTACCTCTCTGACGAGCAGTTCCTTTTCCTTCAATGTATCCTTGATCTTTTCCGCATCGAGCTTGCGTTGTGTGATATCAATAATGGTACCTATATAGGTTTGTGTTTCATCAAAAAGATCTTTCTCAGCCAATATCTGGACTATTACCCATTTTTTAGGCGAGTTAGACGTCTGGAGACTAAACTCGTCTCTGAAAAACATATTACCATCTAAGCACTTATTCCATTGGGATAAAACACGCTCCCTATCATCTTGGTGCACGATATCTGTCCACTCTTTGCCTATTAATTTATCACTTGACAGCATAACAATATCACACAATTGTTGATTTACGTAAGTGTAGTTACCATTATAGTCTGTGCTGAATATCCCTGCAGGTGAAACGTCTACAAGGTTTTGATAATTTCTTTTGCTCTTGGCCAGTTCATCTTCTCTTTGTTTGATTTTAATAAAAAGATGGTGCATATAGGCAGAAGACAAAAGTAAAAACAACGATATAAAAAATGTAAACACTGCATTTTGTATGTCTATAAGATCAAACACATTTTTAATAATATAGTGATGTATGTTGATTGAACTCCTGATAATCATCAGTAAAGCCGTAAAAGAAATGAGTACAGAAACCTTGTATGATTTTGTTACACGTATTAACCTGATTGATATTATGATTGCAGCCGTTTTAAAAAAAATCCCGCAAATTAAAACAACTATAATAGTAGACATGTACTCCATTACACATTAAACCATGTATTGAAAATTCGTTTCTAAGGGCACTAAAACAATATTATTTCTCACAATTCCTTCGAGGCAGCTTGACAATATACACATCACACGCTATACTAACACACTGCTTTACCTTTAGCAAGTGGCTTGATTGTGCAGGGTGTATAAGTACATGGACATAAATATATTTATAAATTAGGATTGAGTATTACGGGGTCAAGGGGACTGGTCCCCTTGTGAGTGGGTCTGGAGGAAAAGGAGTTGCAGGTACTATCTTTGATCATTAATCTTATAATAACGCCTGAGTTTTCATCTTTTATTCTAGTGCTATTAGTCCTTATGATATTCCACAAGCATAAACTGCTTACTGCTATTTCTGGATTTACAGCCCTATCAGTCATCTATTTACTTAGGCATGGAATAGGTGCGTACCTTCATCACTTAGCGCAGCCAAGCGAATATCATCTACTATATAATCTGATACTGTTATTGCCGGGTTTTGCAATGGTTGCATATTATTTTGAGGAATCGGGCTTTGATGAAAGGATTTCAAGGGTTATACGCTCCGATACAATTCTTCTCTGGGCAGTATTTTGTCTGTCAATCGTGTTGGACAATATAGCGGCGGCAATGATAGGCGGGGTGCTATTATCGACACGCTATGGAAGGGAAGTACCATTTATCATGGTGGTCTCCGTTATTGCCTCATCCAACCTTGGCGGAGCAGGTTCGTTTGCTGGTGACACAACAACGGTTATGTTGTTTGTAAACGGGGTTTCTATCACAACACTTGCAAAAGGATACGCTGCATCTATTCCAGCACAGGTAGTGATTAACTTGTTTGCTAAGAGACATGACTGTATCCCTGTGCAGATTGCTCAGAACAACTCAAAGCTGTTGAATGTTAGGATGTTTTTTCCATTGATAGGAGTACCTGGTCTTGCATTAGGCAACATCATGCTTGATCAGCCGGGTTTGGGGCTATGGGCTGGTCTGACTTTAGGTATACTAATTGGGCGTGTAAGATTTCACTGGCAGTCAATAAAGCAATCTGTTGAAAATACGTTATTTCTTACCATACTTGTAGCAACTGCCGGGCTGCTCCCTTTAAATAAATTACAGCCAGTTCTGATTGAGTTTAGTCAGAACACCATTGCTGTCATCCTGGGGCTTCTATCGCCATGGTTTGACAACATTCCGCTTACAAAGATAGCGATGGACATAGGAGGGTTTGATTGGGGTTTGCTTGCGTTCTGTGTTGGTTTTGGAGGCAGCGCCATGTGGTTTGGCAGCAGCGCTGGGGTTGCCATTGCACTTAAATTCCCGCAAGTGTATGAGACAAAGAGGTGGCTTAAACCTTTTTTTATAGTAATGTTGTCTTATATAGTAGGGGTAACTATTTACTTAGGTGTATTCAGACTTTTTAAACTTATTGGATTCTAAAACTAACGGTATCTAAATTAATGCGTCTCATAACCTCATCTAACACTCCCTTCTTATGTGATGAAATGTGGTCTTATGTCGGAAATAAGGAGAATAAACAATGGATTTGGTTAGCATTAGATGATGATTCTGGCGAAGAGGATGGCATTAGTGGTTGGTGCTTTTGTA
>PEAB01000102.1 GCA_002753395.1 Nitrospirae bacterium MYbinv3
ATAACCATGATATACTCTCTCTTAACATGATGCTCTCCTTATCGATTTAAGTTTGGGAAACTTATTTTATCATAAGGAGAGCTAAAACTTCTTTCGTTTAGGAGTTTTGCAAGAGGCTCCATCTTCATATCTTAACTCCTCCGTTATTTGTTTCTTACTTATTGACCGGGGTTATAGATAAAACTAGCCGGCGGCTCTAACTATAAACTCGATTGCAGCACCTTCCTTAACCAGGGAGGCGGTGAGGTCTTTATCCTTTCAAGGAGATCCTTCAATATGGCTTCTATCTTTACCTCTGACTTTACCTTTACTGGCATTATGCTGCGTTTTACAAGCCTTGCCGCTGAAGGTCCCCCTATCTCTGTAATGTACAGTATCTTACAGTCCGAAAGAGACTCCACTTTGTCCTCTACGACCTCATCATGGATGTGCCCCATGCCCTTGGTGTCCTCAACGGTCTTGTCGCGCCCATTTGCAAAGACCCTTGTGTGAACAAACGCGTACCCTTGCGCCCCAATTTCATATATTGAAAACGTGCCGCAGCGCCCAAAGTGCTCGTTAATCGTCTCTCCTTCTGTTGTTGCAAAGGCTACTCTGATCATCAATAAACCTCCTTACGCAAGGGGTGGCTCACCCCCCTTTTTTGTAACATGTTTGCCATGTCGTTGACCATCGACAGCGTCCCTCTGAACCCACAAGTGATCCTGCTGTTTACACCCAGTAAGCTAAATAACGGGAAGCCAATCTGATACAACCCAACTCCAAGTCTGTTAGCGGTATCCTCTGCATGGGAGTTGAGATCAAGAGATCAAACTCCTCGTTTATAGAGAACAGGTCTCCCACCCTTACCTGAGCTGCTGCAATGTCTTTGGCTGAGGCCGTGTTTGAGGCAATAACACAGAGGGCTGCCTCAGCGCCCATCTCAGCTAAAAGCCTGCTGACCGATACGGCATGTTCGGCCTCAAGCGCAATACACACCCTCTTGCCTGTAAAGTAAAACTGTGCGTCCTTCACCCCGTCAACCGCCACGGAGCGCTGCCTCAGTAATCGCTTTGCAGCTGGTTTGCCACTTATGACGCTGATTGTCTCTATAAGGCCGTCAACATCGGCAAGGGCGCTGACGCCTCTAAACACCGTATAACTAACCCCGTATCTGCTTTTTAGCAGCTTGGCGCATCTCTCAAGACTCTGTCCGATAACGAGTGTGTGGATAGAGCGCGGAATGGTTTTTAAATCTGACAGTGAGACGCCACCCAGAGCCAACGGAGAGACCCCCCGTCTACTTCCGTCAAGGGCGGAGAGGTCAGGCAGAAAGAGGGGCTGCAACCCGAATGATTCAATCACGTCCCTGAGCTCAGAGATGTCCGCAGGGGACAGAAAGCAACCAGCGATCACGTTGACCTGCGGCCTGTCCATAACACAAGGACTACCGATCCCTTCGCCTAATGTCTCCACAACCGCCTCGATGGCAGCCCTGTAGCCCTCTTCAAGCCCGCCCTGAAAGTCTGGCGTTGAGACGTAGACAAACATAGTCCTGTCATGTCTCATCTGTAAAGTATTTATGGCAGCCCTGTGATCATCACCTTTTACCTCAGTTAGTCCGCTGCTTAGAACAGCGATTACATCAGGTGCCTGCTTTTGTGCCAGATCGCTTGCCGTTTTTACGAGACTATCATCGCTTCCCATTATCACGTCTTCTGCAAAGAGCTTTGTGCTTGCAAGGGCAATGGGTTCTTTGTAATGCCTTGAGATCAACGCCTTTGCTAAGAATGTACACCCCTGTGCCCCGTGTATCACCGGCACTGCCCTGTCTATCCCCTGGAAGGCTATCGCCGCCCCGATGGATTGGGAGTGTTTCAGAGGGTTTATGACCACGTCAGACTCTCTGGTAGTATCTACTGTGCCCCGCCTGGCTGCCACCGAGACATCGACATTGTGTCCGCCATCGAATCTTTCTAAAATCTGATGGCCTGAGAGATGTCCTCAGCAAGATTGACAAGCCCCGTGAACCCAGCATACGGGCGATGCCGTTCCTGATTGACATCAACAAACGGGATATCCTCCTTGACGCCTAGGTACAGGTTGCGCTCGCCTGCTATCAGCACGTCCGCATGGAGCTGCCTTACCAGGGTAAGCAGGTTCTTAGGCGTTACGTCCTCAACCAGCGGGACGTTTGGACCAAGTATGCCCCTCATCTTTTCCTCATCCTCATAGGTGCTCTTCTTTGTGCCAACGGCAACCACCTCCATACCGAGGTCTATCAGGGCCGAGATCATAGACCAGCTTTTCACACCTCCCGTGTATATCACCGCCTCCTTACCAATCAGATTCGGTAGTCCTGCAGAGGTAGTGATATTCAACCCCCCTCCCTTTATGGGAGGGGCTAGGGGAGGGTGTTAAGTTTACTGTCACCACTACTTGTGCAGGACTACCTCAGATTCTTATGTGCTGAGAGCCTTTCCTCAGCCATACACTGCCTTCCTGTATAACACGGCGGTTGAGGTCAAGCCTCCTTCCTGCCGCCTTTTCCAGACCGTCAAAGATAGCGTTGACCGCCCTGCCTCGCATGTTGTTGAGTAAATGAAAACGCCCCCCAGCGTTGATAATAAATCTCTACTGCCGCAGGCTGGCGTCGGATGGAGGTGCGGGACGCCCCTCATCCACCCCACACGACTACGCATCCAACTAACATCTTAATCCACCCATGCATGACATCACGGGGTCAAGGGGACGAGTCCCCTTGCGGAGGGGTCCGAGGGGAGACAGAGTCTCCCCTTCTCTCATTCCCCTCCCTACCTGATCACATCAAAGCTTGGTCCGTGCATGGCCTTCCTGCCCATCTCTTCGAGGACGGTGTTTACCATCCAGTTGACCAGGTTGATTGCGCCCTGATATCCGATTATGGGATACCTGTGCAGATGATGCCTGTCAAACAGCGGAAAACCCTACCCTAATCAACGGCGTTGACGTGTCCTGCCACAAAAACTTGGCATAGGAGTTCCCTATAAGCAGATCAACCGGTTCATTAAACATAAGCGACCTCAAGTGCCACATGTCCTTGGCAATATATACCTTGCCGTTCTTCCCATGAGGGCTTGACGACAGGAGCTGATAGGCATCCGCCTCAAAGGACTTATCGCCGTTAGTGCACACCACGTGTATAGACTCACCCCCCATCTCGATCACAAAGCTCATGATCCCAAGCAGCAGGTCATGGTCGCCAACCATAGCAAACCTCTTGCCGTGGATGTAGGGATGAGAGTCGATCATTGCATCTACGGCGCTGCCCCTCTCATCATCTATCTCTTGCGGTATGGGTTTGCCGCAGAGGGAGCTTATTGTGTCAAGAAACTCGTCCATCTTTCTGATCCCTACTGGCATGGGAAGTGCGTAAAAGCCTTGCCCCCAGACCTCCTTTATGAATTCTCCAGTCTTGACAGTGGCATATTTCTGTAACGAAAATGTTGCCTCAGCATTAATGGCCGTCTTTGCCTCTTCAAGCGGGGTACCGCCTGGGTAGAGCCTGTACTGGCCGGTGTTTGGACTGTCCATTGAGTCTGACGTATCCGCAAGCACCATGCATGGCTGCCCCATAAGCGACATAAGCCTCTTTACCTCTCTTATGTTTCCCGTGTAGGTCTCAAACCCTGGGATGATGTTAATCCTTCCAGTTTTCTCCGGCTTTTTCTCTGGCGTTACAGCGGAAAGGATGCCCTTGAGCATATTGTCATAACCCGTTATGTGAGAGCCTACAAAGCTCGGTGTATGGGCAAAGGGCACCATCATGTAGTGGGGTACGCAGCCCTTCTCTTTAGCCTGCTTGATATAGGCGCTCAGATCGTCTCCGATGACCTCTGCCATGCACGTTGTGGACATGGCTATCATGTCAGGCTTGTAGAGATTGTATGCGTTTTCAAGGCCCTCAAGCAGGTTATTAAGGCCGCCAAAGACGGCTGCATCCTCTGTCATCGATGAGGAGACAGCGGCTACCGGTTCCTTGAAATGCCTGCTCAGATGACTCCTGAAATACGCTACACACCCCTGCGAACCTTGAACAAAGTTCAGCGTGTTTTCAAACCCACATGCGCACAGCATAGCGCCAATGGGTTGGCACGCCTTTGCCGGGTTTATCGTCAAGGCGGTTCGAGCGAAGTTCTTCTGCATGTAGTCTGCCGTTTTTGTGTACTCACTCACAGAGGAGACCTCTTCGGGCGTGCATGGAAGCTCAAACTCCTTCTTGGTCTCAAACTGTCTGAGGTAATCCTGCCCTTTAAAAAGCTCGTTGTGGTCTATAACCTTCACTTTCTCCTCCGTATGAGGTTCCATGTGGGAGAGTTCACAGTCATGTCCATGTCTCGTGCAAAGACCGCAAAGCCGTCAAAGCCGTGATACGGGCCTAAATAATCCCACGAGTGCATCTGTCTGAAGGCAACTCCAAGTTTGTGGTAGGCATACTTCTCTTTCACGCCTGCCCCCACAAGATCGGGACGAAGCCTCTTGGTAAGCTCTTCCAGTTCGTAAGGCGTTGCATCGTCGTAGATAACAGCGCCCTCTTTCATCTCAGGGTAAGTGCGCTTGTAATCATCATTATGGCCAAACTCATATCCGGCTGCGATGCCCCCCATGCCGAGGTCTTCGTAGGCCCCTATGACGTGCCTGGGTCTTAACCCGCCTATGTAGAGCATGACGGTCTTGCCCTCAAGGCGCTGCCTGTAATGCTCAATCACCCCATCCATCGATGGTTTGTTGTCGGTAATTACTTCCTCCGTTTTCTCCTTTACCCGGTCGTCAAAGAACTGGGCGATCTTTCTCATGCTCTGGTAAGTCTTTGTCGGGCCAAAGAAGTTGTACTCCACCCACGGTATCGAATAGTTATCCTCCATGTATCTACAGATGTAGTTCATGGAGCGGTAGCAGTGTATCACGTTTAACTTAGCCGAGGGCGCTATTGCAAGCTCGTTGATGGTCGCATCGCCTGACCACTGCGTCAGCACCCTGAGACCCATCTCTTCCAGAATCTTGCGTGATGCCCAAGCGTTGCCTCCTATGTTGTAATCCCCGATAAGGTTAACATCATACTGGGTTGTTTTATCGTGTTTCTTCTTGCCAAGGACATGGTCACTAATGGAGTTGTTTGCAATATGGTGGCCAAGGGACTGGCTTACACCCCTAAACCCTTCACACCCTACAGGGATAACAGGGATGCCAAGTTCTCTCGTCATCTTTTTTGACACCGCCTCGATGTCATCGCCAATAAGCCCTATGGGGCACTCCGATTGAACCGATATACCCTTGGCAAGGGGAAACATCTCCTTTACCTCGCGGCAGAGCTGTTCGAGTTTTTTATCACCTCCAAAGACTATGTCTCTTTCTAAGAAATCACTTGTAATGTGCATGGTTACAAAGGAATCGATACCGGTGGTACCGTTGTAGTAGTTACGCCGGGATCACCAACTGTACTGACCACAGCCAACCGGTCCGTGGCTTACGTGCACAACGTCTTTTACCGGTCCCCAGACGACCCCTTTGGAGCCGGCATAGACGCATCCGCGTATGGTCATCACCCCAGGACGTGATTTAACGTTTGACTTTACCTGGCACGCCGAGCCGCACTCCGCGGTAGGGTCGTTTGGACGCAGGTGTTTTTCACGTTCTTTCCTTGTTTTTTCTGGATAGACCTCAAGTATCTCGTCTATCATCTTTTTGGTTCTTTCAATAGTAGCCTTCACGCTGCAACCTCCTCTCCTGAGAGCAGACCGTACTCAAGCAGAAGGGTCTCAAGTTCATCCATAGTCATAGGGGTTGGGATGACCATATCTTTATTGCCGGCGATCTTCTTTGCAAGCGCCCTGTACTCATCAGCCTGCCTATGTTCAGGTGAGTACTGGATGACGGTCATTCTCCCGAGTTCTGCCCGTTGCACCTGATTGTCTCTTGGTAAGAAGTGAACCATTTTAGTGCTCAACCTTTTTGCGAGTTCTTCAATTAATTCGTACTCCTTGTCCACGTTTCTGGCGTTGCAGATAAGACCGCCCAACCGTACCCCGCCGCTTTGAGCGTACTTCAATATCCCTCGTGCTATATTGTTAGCCGCATACATGGCCATCATCTCTCCGCTAGTAACTATATATATATATCCCTTGTCTTTCCCTCTCTGATGGGCATTGCAAAACCACCACACACCACGTCTCCAAGGACGTCGTAAAAGACGTATTCCAGGCCATCCGTGTATGCACCATTTTTCTCTAAGAAGTTAATAGCCGTAATAACCCCTCTACCAGCGCACCCAACACCAGGTTCAGGGCCTCCTGACTTGGCACATCTTATCCCATTGTATCCCTCTAAGAGCACCTCGCCAATCTCAAGATCCTCAACGCTTCCCTTCTCCCGCGCCATGTCCATCACAGTAGCCTGCGCCTTTATATTAAGAATCAATCTTGTGGAATCAGCCTTGGGGGCACAACCCACTATCAAACAGCTTCGGCCAGCCTCCGCAAGGGCTGCCACCGTGTTCTGTGTTGTAGTTGATTTACCAATTCCACCCTTGCCATAGATCGCAATCTGTCTCATGTGCCTCTCATAATATTTTTTTGATTATGATCACAAAGGCAATTAACGTACCATTTTAATTTCCTTGATATTTGGGCATCTAAATGAAAACATCTCTAATTAGGTACTACAAAAACGTAGTAATAGCTACACTATTGTAGTATGTGCTTACCTCCATTAGTAATTCTTATGAGTACATGGACATAAATACATTAGGATTGATCATTATGGGGTCAAGGGGACGAGTCCCCTTGTGGGAGGGTCTAGGGAGGGCAAAGCCCTCTCTATTTTTTTGCATCTTTACATCCTTAAGTCAACAGCATTAGGTCTGAGGGAGGGGGTTGCGAACCCCTGCGGCAGAGACAAAGCCCTACCTTCTTTCCCTTTTCTTGTATATAATTAATTATGGTCAGGTACTTACCTCTATCCTTTTGTCTTTTTTATAAACCATCGTTTTATGCAGCTCTTGAAAATAGATTCCCGCTTACGCGGGAATGACATACTTGGCCTATTACTGTCATTCCCACGAAAGTTGGAATCCATGTCTTGAAACCATAAAAATAAATTACCATGTTATTTTAAGAGGATACACATAGTGATTGTCTGAACTAGGATTACACGGATTAAAGGATTTACAGGAAAAATATTTTAATTAATCCTGGAAATCCCTTAATCCGTTAAATCTTGGTTCATACTTTTTTTATTGCAGCCATATAGAATTATGACATTGTCAAATTAAAAAAAGAACTGAGTTATATACCTCAAAGCAAGCAGTACGATAATAAGGCCGATTATGAGCTTAAGATGTCTTTGTGGTACGAACTTTTGCAGTCTTGCGCCTATGTACATACCAATGAAGCCGCCAATACCAAAGAGAAATCCTAGCAGCCAATCAGGTGTTGAGGAGGGCATGGAGCCGCCTGCTGGTATCAGGGTGAAAAAGGCTGCACCTGCTATCGACGTTATAAATGTCCCCATCAGGGCTGCACCTGCTATCGTGTAGACAGGCAGGTGAAAGATGGCAACACAGAATGGGGCAATAATAGCGCCTCCTCCTATCCCATATGCCCCTCCTATTATTCCAACGATGAGGGCCAAGATAAACATACTAATGGGGTTAAACGAAAACCGCTCCGAGCAAAACTCATACTCAATCCTCTTCCACGACATCGACACGGTCTTGACCACGGCCTCTGGCGGCAGTCCTGAGACTATATGCAAACCCTGCTCTTGCTTTTTCTGTTCTGTCTTGAGCTTAAACTTCTCTTCTAGAACCTTTGTCGCAGACGACCTTGTGTCTGTCTTGACAAAAAATTCCTTTAATAATCTGCTGCCGATAAAGAGCAGCACGCACCCAACAAAGAGCTTAAAGGGCTTGGGGTCTAACAGATAGTGCATCCTCACGTAATAGCCAAGAAAGACCCCCGGCAAGGTGCCTATTACGACAACCCATGTGATGGGCCAGGCCATGCGTCCCTCCTTTATGTACCGGTAGACGCCGCTGGGGATGGCTACGATGTTATACACGTGGTTAGTGCCGCTAACCGATGGCGCCGTGTAGTTGAAGAAGCTCATCTGAAACGGTAAAAGCAGAAAAGCCCCCGATATCCCACCCATCGACGTAAAAAACGAGATCACCATGGCCACCACAGGCGGTACCAAGATGCTCGTCTTTACACCAGATACAGGGAATCCCACACTTAGTATGTCCATTGTTATAGTATAGCGATATATGAGAAAGGATGCAATAGCACATCTCCGGGGGGTGCATAAGAACCACCATGACCTTACTGACACAACAAGCAATTAAAATCCTTGATTATGTGGGATATTTTTAGATTTACATATAAACTTATGGGAACAAAAACATACTTTAATGGGGTTAAGGGGACCAGTCCCCTTCCCATTAAAGTATATCTTTGTTCCAATGAATATCTTATACATCCCGTATAAATTTGCTGTTGAAATTATCTTGAAAAAAGTATAAGATATATTCAAAAAACAAGAGGGAGAAGAAGAATGAAAAGGTTTAAGTCAATCGTATTAGCTGTTGTGTTTTTGTTTTATGTAAGCGCCCTTAGCTACGGGGGTGGACATGGAGCTCACTGGGGTTACGAGGGCAAGGAAGGGCCTGAAAACTGGGGTGATCTCTCTAAAGACTATGAGACATGCAAAACTGGTAAGGGGCAGTCACCGATAGACCTTCCTAAAGAACCAAAGACCTTAACCAAGAGCATCGGTTTCAACTATAAACCCGCTTCTATGAAGGTCATTAATAACGGTCATACCATACAGGTCAACTACGCACCAGGAAGCACCGTAACCATAAATGGCAATAAGTACGAACTCTTACAATTCCACTTCCACAGCCCAAGCGAACACGAGGTAGGTGGCGCCCTATACGACATGGAGGTACATCTAGTGCACAAGAACGAAAAGGGCGAATTGGCCGTAGTGGGTGTGCTTATGAAAGAAGGTAAGGAACACAAGCTCGTCAAGGACGTATGGTCTAACCTCCCTGACAAGGTTGGACAGGAGAAGGTCGTTGATGGGGTTAAGATAAACGCAGCCGACTTCCTTCCAACTGATCTTACGTTGTATCAGTACAGTGGATCCCTCACAACACCACCGTGCAGTGAAAAGGTAAGCTGGAACGTGTTAAAAGCCCCAATTGAGATCTCGAAGGCTCAGAAGGATAAATTTCTCGCCATCGTCGGTAAAAACGCCAGACCAGTTCAACCAGTCAATGAACGGGTTGTCGAGTAATCCATAATCGTACAAAAGAGAGGGAGGATACCCCCCTCCTTCTCTTTATATAGAAAGTATCGAAAACACAGACAACTTATAAGGATCTACGGGTTTTTTCTTATACACAGCATCTTTTAAGGGCGTAAGCGTGCATTTGTTGTTTACCTCTCCGGCCATGACACCGGTAACCCCCCCTAAGAGCATCTCAACCGCAAACACACCTAACTTGCTTGCCAGTATTCGATCGTAAAGCACAGGAGAGCCGCCACGCTGGACATGTCCAACAACAACAACTCTACATTCAATATCACACATCTTTTTGATTTTGACGGCGATATCATGTGCGCCACCTAGCTTGCTGCCTTCTGCTACTATAATAATGCTACTTGTCTTACCCTTTTCCTTGCCTTCTAGTATAGCAGTGGTACACTGTTGCATATCAAAGTCAATCTCTGGTATGAGTAACGTCTCAGCCCCACCGCCTATCCCTACGTCAAGGGCTATGAACCCCGCGTCTCTGCCCATAACCTCTACTATGAAGATCCGCTCGTGTGCTGCGGCCGTGTCCTTTATCTTATCGATGGCGTCCATAGCCGTCTCGACGGCTGTATGAAACCCGATGGTGTAGTCAGTGCCATATATATCGTTATCTATAGTTCCCGGCAGGGCTATGACCTTGCCATCCCAGTGCCTTTGGAACTCTATAAGCCCTGTCATTGTACCATTGCCCCCGATGGCAGCCAGGCCATCGATCCCCTGTGAATTCAAATAACGAGCCGCCTTGTCTCTTCCCTCAGGTGTCTCAAATTCGATGCAGCGCGACGTCTTTAATATTGTGCCACCGGCCTTGAGTATGTTTGAGACGCTGCGCAACTGCATATTAACAGCCTCACCGTTTATCATACCCTGGTAGCCTCGTTGTATGCCCAACACCTCAAGGCCATTGTATATACCAGCCCGCACCACTGCCCTTATCGCTGCATTCATCCCTGGGGCATCCCCACCACTTGTAAACACCGCTATCCTTTTAATGGTTGCACCTCCTAAACTTACATTAAATCTTAGAAAATAGTAACAAAAGTTATTCTCTTTTTGCAATCCGAGGTTGTTAAAGGGGCGCATAAGAAAATCGTGGAAAATTATGTCATTCCCCTGTTCAAGCCAGGGGCAGGTTCTGCGAAAGCAGGAATCTATTAGCTTGTAGATTGCCCCAGGGCAATCGCATTTGAAAATTTGACCCGTACCGCTCCTTATGGTCGCAGATTTGGTAAGTTGTTAATACTTGACCTTAAGGGATTGTCTTAACTATGATTAAACAGAGCCTCTTGCAAAAAGAAAATAGAAGAACTTTAAAAACATCTACTTTACTACTTTCAAAAGGTCTATTGTGTATTTATTAACGCAAAAAACACTCAACTTTCTCTTTTATCGAAAATACTCATCGATTTATAATGATTTTGAACGCAAATCTCCCTCATAACTCTCAATCTCATTGTTTTTAGAGGTGGATAATACGCTATAGTAGCAGTT
>PEAB01000103.1 GCA_002753395.1 Nitrospirae bacterium MYbinv3
CAGCTAAAGCAAAAGCAAGGGGTTACAGAACATTTAAAAACCTAAAGGTAATTATCTACATGCTCACAAGTAAGCTGGATTATGATAAGGTTGGACTACACACATGAAATACGAAAGAACCTTCTTAATACACTATGGGTGAACTATTACCATTTTCTGCATCTCTAAAATCATCACTCTTTACCTTCCACGGCAACTGTATGTTTAGTACCTGTTCAAATAAATTCTCTACCATTTGTATAGCTCTGTCTCCTTATCTGTTTTGCCACTATTATACCACTACCCACTCACTTTACGTAAGAGCCATTTTCATAGTACCACTCTACCATGCTTTTTAAAGAGGATACATTAATGGGGCAAGACCAGCTTGGCCTTTTCCTTTGCTATTGCGATTACTGCCGATGTACCTGAGTTGAACTTCACAAAATCGTTTTCTATCCCGTCGCTAAAGATCACACCGTTTGAAGGCATGTGGGATTGCAGGATGAGCGGCTCGTTTATCATTATCTCACCGACAGTTAGAGATGCCTGTGAGGTCTTGCTCAAAAATGGCTCCCTCACCACATAAACCAGCATATCAGTTGACCAATCCATTCGCCTTGCACTAAGCTGTACATCGCCGTAGAACCTGCTGACAACCCCGTTGGCCATGTTGAAGATCGAACTCAGCCAACCCGTTGATCCAGCCCCAGTTGAAACTATTATCCCGCTTGATAAATGTTTCTCCCTAACACCTCGGTGGTTAATCTCATACCTCGCAGAGACATGAGAAGACGCCCCAATAAATAGATCATTAAAGGCAAGAAGTCGCTGCCCATCGTTTAGTCTTGCTTCAGCCATTGTTATCTCCTTAAAGGAATACCCTTTGCCTGATGCTATGGTCTCTACTACTTTTGTGAAATCATTAACACTAAAGGGCAGCAGGACTCCGTCATACCTTGCGATGTCTGGGTTTATAGCAATAATGGGTAGCCCCCCAGCGTACTTGGCAGTGTTGGCCACAAGACCATCCTGTCCAACGACGACAACGACATCTTTCTCTGAAAATAAATACACCGGCACAAAAGAGCGCTCTATCGTTTTGATCTTTATCATACGGCTCAGATTGTGTTGTACCCTCTCAAATGAGGCGCAGTATATATCATGCTCAGACTCATAATCTGCAAAGCTGCCCCCAGATCGTTCAATGTAAAATTTACTCTGCTGCCGTGTGTTGAATCTCTCAACTAATAGTTCTAGCCTGGTCTTACTTCTTACGATGACGGCGCTTTCAACGGACATTCTTCTCTCTAACCCTTAAAAGACTATCAAGGAGTTCAGGAGACAAGTTCAGGTTACCAATCTTGTTTGCATTACCGGCAAGCTCTCTGAAGGCTAAGGCGATGTTAAGGCTTGGATCGAGGGCATCCTTGTTTATAACCGAGAGTGTCTTCCAGTCCATGTCCTTGTACGGCTGGAGGGTAGCGGTGAGCATGTAAGCCTTGGAATCTGCATCTTTTTTATCGTTTTCTATCCTAAAGTCGATAAGAATTTTACGTTGTTTCTCCAAGGCTATATCTGCCTCCATCAGCATTTCTCGAATACGATTTTTGTTTTTCTCTATAAGGAGTTCGGCCTCCATCTTTTTCTCCGTAATCTGTTTCTTCTTCTCCTCTACAGCTATCTCGGTATTAAGTTCGCTTTCTTTTATTTTTCGTTCTTCTTCAACGGCGTAATTCCTTCGCTCATAGATGGCATGGTCGGCTTCCTGCTGTAGGGCCTCTCGTGTTTCGGCCTCAAGCGCTCGTTCCATCTCTGGAGTTGGCTTAATGGCCAGGATATTTGTATTAAGCGGGGCAACACCAAGCATAGATACTGTATCTGACGCCCTCAGTCCCTCAATGATTTTCTCTGCAATCTTTTTTGTACTCCTGAGGGTCTCCTTTAAACTTAGGCTTTGAACGAAGGCAGAAGCAGCGGTTTGTGCCTCGTTTACAAGCCTTTGATGCAGCTTTTCGTAATCCTTTTTTTTGTAATTACCTTTTGCATCAACCGTAAAATCAAGGAGTTCGGCAAGCATCTTGGTGTTTTCTATCTTATAAATAATCTGCCCTTGGATCGATACAGTCTGAAAATCAACCGTTGATTCATTGAAGATAAACTGTATATCGTTACTTCCAAGAGGGATAGCAACAATAGAGGAAACTGGCGCAAAATAGAAAAAGGAAAGCCCCTTGCCTTCACTGATAATCTTCCCGTTTTTATAATGAATAACATATGTCGTCGAATCGAATTTGATATACTTTATTCCTAACATAGTTGTTACCCCTTCCGAATTTGTACTTGTAATAACGTCACGTATACCCTCCCAACTATGCACAACGATATATCCTAATGCTACCCACGCCCGACATTTACGTGGTCAAGGGGACTGGACCCTTGTGAGAGGGTCTAGGGAGGGCAAAGCCCTCCTTATTTGTTTTCACAGCCTTAAGTCAACAGCATTAGGTCTGAGGGGAGGGGGTTGCGAACCCCTGCGTTAGTAGGCAGAGCCACCCCTTTTCTCTCTGCGTGCCGCTGTTATGAGTCCTATTGCCCATTCGTTTGCACCGAGGGCGTGCAGGTGGGTGTAGGTGGCCAGTACGTTCTTATATATTATACCGTCGAGACCATTGACGATGCCTTTTCCGCGCTTCATCTTAAAAACCATCGGAGATTGCACTGCGTTTACGACCTTGGAATAATGAAACTCATGCCCCTTTAAGACCGTCCCGATTGGAAAGTAAGGATTCTCTGCCACCACCTCAACTATCGTATAACCGTGTGCTACTGGGGCAGACTCGATGACAAAGTCCATAGGGAATATGCCGGTCATAGTATAAGTCCTATTGTTGTATATTATATTTCTCCCTAAAAACATAAGTCCGCCACACTCAGCATAGACCGGCAAACCGGACTCTATGAGCTCCCTGAGATGATTCCTAAAAGCAGCGTTTTCAGAAAGACGGATGGCGTTTGTCTCAGGAAAACCGCCTCCAATGTACAGGGCATCTATATCCGGCACACATATGTTCGTGAGTGCATTTAACTCAACAATGTTAGCGCCAGCCTTGACTAATTCCTCAAGGTTCTCAGGGTAGTAAAACTGAAAAGCGCTGTCTCTTATTATCCCAAGATTAACTTTAAAATCACAATCTAACTTTGGAGTATCAACGACGTTGCATTCAATCAGAGGGGCATGACAGGCAATGTCATATATTGCTTGTACCTCTATACTTGAGCTTAAGATCGACGAAATTCCATCAAGGGCGCTATCGACCCCTCCATGCTCATCCTGACTGACCAGCCCCATATGTCTTTCTGGCATGATTGCCTCAGAACGCTTGGCAATGGTCCCAAGCACAGGGACGTCAGTGTAGTGTTCTATGGCCTGCCTGATCACATTTTTATGTCTGTCGTTGGCTATGTAGTTTAACACTACGCCATTTATAGATAGATCAGGGTCAAACTCATTTATACCTTTTACTATGACTCCAATTGTAGTGGTGGTCTTAACGCAGTCTACCACAAGTATAACAGGTGAATTTATTAATTTTGCCAGAGCAGCGGTGCTAAAGGTCCCGTAGGCGTCTACGCCGTCAAACAATCCCCTGTTACCCTCTATGAGAGAAACATCGGCTTTTTCAGAGTGAATGATGTATGAGTTGAGGAGTTTTTCTTGCGGGATTATAAACGAATCAAGATTATAGCTGGCGTTTCCGGATGCAGCGGTCATCCAGCCGGCGTCTATATAATCAGGGCCTTTTTTAAAGCTGACGACATTGATCCCTGCTAAATTCCACAGTCTCAAAAGCCCTAATGACAGGGTGGTTTTACCGCTTCCCCCCCGTAATCCAGCTACTACCACCCTTGGTCTATAATACAACATGCTATAAGAGTCTATTCTACCACAACAGGCCGGTTTAAAAACTTTTTATGCTAAAGTGTATAGTTTTTCTCTACCGGCCTGTGGTATTTTCTATAGATTACTGCTTGGGGGGGATTTCTATGAAGCTTCCACCAAAATAAGTGAAAATCAAAGTACCGGCGTCTACGAGTTCTCTTAGCGCTGCCTTTACCTCGTCTTTTTCTAAGCCTTGGTCGGCAGCTACCTTCTTAAGTATATCGCTCTGTTTGAGTTTTTTCTTACCTGTCGAGGCTTCGACCAGTTCATAAATTATCTTTTTTAGTTGTTCTTTATCCATTGATGACACCTCTTGTTTTTTTGCTATAAAAGAAGAGTAGGGAAGATGAGATCATCTCCCCTACTTTGATCTTCAATCTGTTTTTGTCTATGTCCACTTAAAGGCGGCTGTTGTTCTGAATGTCTCACGAGCGAATGTGAAGTCATCCACGTGCTGTATCGTGAAAGGAAGAGCTGTTTCCTGGAAGAACTTTTCCCATCCGATCCTTCCAATCCATTCGCCAACCCTTTCATGTTTCTTTGCGCCAGCTATGTAGGCGTTGAGGATCTTCTTTACTGCATCTGTGACCTCTGGCCATCTTGGTGGATTGTTTGGCAGCCAGGGCACAGCTAATTTAGAAAACGTAGGAGCGCTTCTGAGGTTTGCAACCTTTCCGCCAACGACTATTGCAACGCCGTCATTATCCGGATCTGATATTGGCATAGCTGGGCATACTGAATAGCAGTTACCGCAGTACATGCACTTTTCGAGCTTTATCTTAACGCTCTTCTTTGACGGGTCAGGGCTGATAGCACTAGTTGGGCATGAGGCTATTGTTGAGGGTACTTCGCAGAAGTTCTTAACGTTCTCATCATCGATTCTTGGAGGCGTCTTATGGACACCAACAAGAGCTATGTCTGAGCAATGAACTGCGCCACACATGTTAACACAACATGCAACTGCAATTCTTACCCTGTTGGCAAGTTCTTTGGTCGTAAAATACTCGCTGAGATCGTCCATGATGGCTTTTACCAGACCGGAGGCATCAGTTGCGGCTGAGTGGCAGTGTATCCATCCCTGTGTGTGGACGACGTTACTGATCCTTGGTCCAATACCGCCTACCATATACCCTTTGTCCTGTAACTCCTTAATAAGGGGAGCTATTTTGCCTTCTTCATCTACAAAGAACTCTACGTTATTTCTTGTGGTAAAGCGCAGATAACCGCCGCAGTGTTTTGTTGCTATATCTGCCATTTCTCTTATCGTATTGGTTGAAAGAAGTCTTGGTGAGGCTACCCTTATCGTGTAGATCTTGTCGCCGGTCTCACTTACGTGAACCATCGAGCCAGGGGTTAGAATCTCATGATACTTCCACTTTCCGTAATTTTTCTTAATTACAGGGTGTAAAAACTTCTCGTAATGCGGTGGGCCTATATCTGTTTGTCTCTGTGGTAACTCTGACATAATTATAAAACCTCCTTATCAAAAACTTATCGATTGATTATTTT
Organism: Nitrospirae bacterium MYbinv3; assembly: GCA_002753395.1. Classification (GTDB taxonomy): domain Bacteria; phylum Nitrospirota; class Thermodesulfovibrionia; order Thermodesulfovibrionales; family Magnetobacteriaceae; genus Magnetobacterium. The sequence continues at coordinate 5,432 of PEAB01000103.1, forward strand.
TTTATGATGTCTTCCTCAGACCAGAAGAAGAACGGATCTCTGCGTGGCTCTTTAACCATAGCTGCAACTGGCTCTAGTCCAACCTCTTTCAGGAAGCGCGGGAAGCTCAGTCTTTCTATCAGCTCACCGATTCTTTCACGGTTCTTTCCGTTTTCATCCCACCATTCCCAGATCTTGCCTACCAACTCGTAGAACTCTTCATAGGGTGGCTCCATCTTTATAAATGGTACGATGACCCATGACATGAGTGCACCGGTAACGATTGGGGCCTTACTTCCTAATAGCAGTGTTGCTCCTTGCTCTGTACCTGGTCTAAGAGCCTTTGGCATTCTTGCGATACAGTTCATACACCTGTTGCAATTGGAGTTGTCGATCTTTAGTTGCTTACCGTCCCACTGCATACAACCTGTCGGGCACATGTCAATAACTTCTGTTTGTATATTCATACCCTTGGTTTCACAGTTTTTGACCTCGGTCTGGTCTATACGTATGTCGCCCTTCCAGGTACCGATAATAGACATGTCGGCACGCGCTATAGATGCTATACAGTCAACGGCGCAGCCTGCTACCTTGAACTTAAACTTGTAGGGAAATGCTGGTCTGTGCATCTCGTCCTGAAAGTGGTGGGTGATATCGTTTGTTATAGCCATAGAGTCGATATTCGCCCATTCACAACGGGATTTTCCTACACAGCAACTGGGTGTTCTCATTGCCGAGCCTGACCCTCCGAGGTCCCAACCTCTTGATGATAACTCGGCAAAGATAGGCTCAAGGCTCTCTGTCCTGGTACCAAGCAGTACCAAATCGCCTGTAGAACCGTGCACATTGGTCAAGCCGCTTCCATACTTATCCCATATATCGCAGATCTCTTTTATGGCATCGGATGTGTAGTAAAAACCGGAAGGACTATTAACCCTGACCGTGTGGAAATGTGCCACACCAGGAAATTTATCCGGTATATCGGAGTATCTGCCGATAACTCCACCTCCATAACCCCTTACACCCACTATACCGCCGTGCTTCCAGTGAGTCACCTTTTCTTTGTAAGAAAGCTCTACCAGACCGAGCAGATCGGCTGCCATGTCAGAGCGCTCTGCAGCCATTTCCATCTCTTTAACAAAGCTTGGAAACGCGCCTTTTTTCAGCTCGTCTAGTAACGGTGTTGCGTACTTCTTGCTCATGTTATACCTCCTTATTTAATATATATAGAGATTCCGCCAAAAATCCCTTTCACTATTAGAACGCTTAACAGTCATTCCCATCCTTCACTTGCACCCTGGCGGTAGCGGAAAACTACACAAGTGTTTAATAGGTACCTTATGCATTTCTTTGCTGTATACTACTTGCCTGCTTATATATTATAATACTCTATCCACATTGGATTTAAGCCACACAAGTATAACACAGAATATGAAAATTGTAAAGCTAGAATTAATTGGTTTCAAGTCTTTTGGAGAAAGGACATCTTTTTCCATGCACGCAGGTGTCACGTGTATAGTCGGCCCCAACGGCAGCGGGAAGAGTAATGTTGTAGATGCCTTCCGGTGGGTATTGGGTGAGCAGAGTCCAAAGACCCTCCGAGGGGAGAAGATGGAAGAGGTTATCTTCAATGGTACCTCTCAGACTGCACCAAAGGGGATGGCCGAGGTCACCCTGTCGATCTCTGATATAAATGGCGGGGAGTCAAATAACGGTTCAGCCAAACCAGACGTAGTTGAGGTAACAAGGAGACTGTATCGCTCCGGGGAGAGCGAGTACTATATCAACAAGACCAAGATCCGTCTCAAGGACGTGCGTGAGTTGTTCTTAGACACTGGCCTTGAGGTAAAGAGCTACTCTATCTTGGAACAGGGCAGGATCGCCGAGATACTCAATGCTAAACCCATCGAAAGACGTTTTCTGATAGAAGAGGTTGCAGGGGTTATGAAGTATAAGGTAAGAAGGTCTGAGGCCATCGCAAAGCTCGAACGAGCGCGCTTAAACATAGACAGGGTAAACGATATCGTCAACGAGGTAAAACGTTCGGTCGGCTCTCTGGAGAGGCAGTCTAATAAGGCTAAGAGGTACAAGTCTCTTGTTGCTCAGTTAAATACCATAGAGCTCAAGATCGCCAAACGCGACTATGAGGCGCTCAATAGTGCATACAAAGCTCTTGACCAACAACACGCTGATTACACTGCAAAACTCAGTGAACTAAACTCTCAGACATCACACAACGAAGCGCTCAGGCAGCAGCACAGCGCCACCCTCAGAGAAAAGAGACAGGCGCTTGAAAAACTGCTCACCGCAATATCGGCCATAGAAAAACAGATATCCGGCATGGAAAAGGACATGGCAGTAAAGGACTCTGCATTAAGCAACATCCGCAGCCATATTGAACGACTCAACTCCCAGGAGACCGAATACCTGCAGGAGCAGCAGGAGGCCATCGACAGGATGGATGAACTCTCTGAGACTGAAATTGAGCTACAAAGGGATATTGAGCTTATCGAAGCCGAGTATCTCATAGATAAAACCAAGATAGACGATATAGAAAAGACATTTGCCTCCATAGATGTAGAAATCAGGGATAAAAACAGGATGTTCTATCAAATATCCGAGCAAATCAGCACCATACGTAACGAGCTCTCAACGCTCCAGACCCATCTGGGCGCTGTGATGCAAAAAAAGGAGTCCTCGGGGACTTTTGTTAAAAGCACCACTGAGACCCTTAATAAGCAAGAAAGCGATATAGAAGATCTGCAGAAGGATATAGAACAGAGCCAGGTGGAGTTGGCCCTTACTAACGAAAAAAAACAGTTGTTGACCACACAGACAAAGACAGCAGACCTGTCAATTGAAAGACTCAGGAAGGATATTGCAGTAAAACGGGAGTCCATCGCCTCTGACAAGGCCAGGCTCAAGTCGCTTGAGGAGATCACGGCAAACACCCTGCATGAGAAGGATTTCAGCGGTCATATAAATATTGTGGCAACGCTCTCAACAACTCTGGAGACGCCAGAGAGATATGAGACTGCAATTGAGAATGCCCTGGCTCATAGGATCAGAGGGGTTATCCTCAACACCGTGGAGGAACTCAAGGCAGCGGCTGCGTTTATCAAGCAGCGCTCGTGGGAGAGAACGGCGTTGATCTGCCTGGATCTGGCAGGTTGTAGTTCACCATCTAGTGTTACGCCCTACGTTTCTCCCTCCACTAACCCCTCCCACGTGGGGAGGGGGACTGATGGGGTGGCAGCAGATGAGACGCAGAAACTCCATGATGGCGACGTCAGGGCATTAGACGTGGTCAGGACCGGCGGGGTATATGAGACGATAGTTAGCTCGTTGTTGGGTGACTTTATCATCGTGAGAGACTTTGACAGGGCTATTGAGTTGTTTAAGGGCAGCGGTAGTGGATTGTATAAGCGCTACGTGACACTCGATGGCGACGTATTAGACCATAGCGGGGTGCTTACAACAGGCAAGGGTACAGATGTTTTGAGGCATCTGAGAAACATACGGGAGTTAAAGGAGAGTCTTACCGTCAGCGCCCAGGCACTAGTTGACCTAGAAAAAAACCTAACTCAGGCTGTCTCTGAAAGGGACTGGCTCAGGAGTGAGCAGCAGGATTCAAACGAGCAGATAGCCTCTCTGGACAAAGAGATATCTATATTTCGTCTTAACCTCAAAAAGCTCATAGAAGAGAAAGACAGGCTTGTAAAAAAGCTGCACTACATGGAGATCGAGGCTCAACAGATAGAGAACGAAATACATACCCTTCATGCAGCCATTAAAGAAAAAGAGGTCAATCAAGGTGAATTGAATGTAAAAAAAGATGAGACAGCCACATACATCCAGACCCTGCGAGACAATCTATCCTCACACAAGGTGAAGATGGAGACCACCCGATCCTCCCTGACGGAGAAGAAGATTGCCCTTAACACGAAGAAAGAGCGTCTAAAGTCCATTCAGAAGGAGGCATCTTCACTCAGGAGGAAGGCTGAGACCATAGCCGACAAGCTCGCCTCTATTGCAGAGGAGTCCGATACCTTAACGGTCAAGCAGCAGGAGACGGTCAACGATATGGAGGCTGGAGGTCAGGTGTTACAAAGGCTTTCACATGAGGTTGCAGTATTGCGTGAAAGAGCCGTAGAGGAGAGAAGCGTCATAGAGGTTCAGGCGCACACACTTAGTGAGAATGATCGAACACTGGCTCAGTTAAAGCGAGATAATGACCATGTCAAGGAAAGGCTGAACGAAAACGATGTACAGCGTATGCAGCACAGCATGAGGATGGAAAACATCAGGACGTCCATATCCAACATCTATGGTCAGGACGTTGTTGTGCTCGAAATAGAGCCACTTGTGGAGGGTGAAGATGAGATGATTGGGGAGTTAAAGCGCAAGATAGTGGAGATGGGCACTGTCAATCTGGCTAGTATTGAGGAGTATGGGGAGTTAAAGACGCGGTACGATTTTCTTATATCCCAGCAGGAGGACATTTTAAAGTCGATAGAAGAGTTAGAGCAGGCCATATCCAAGATAAACTCCACAACGAGGAGGATGCTCACGGAGGCATTCTATGAGTTGAACATTAAATTTAACGAGACGTTTCAGAATTTTTTTGGAGGGGGTAAGGCCGAGTTGTCCCTGACCGATCCCTCAAACATCCTTGAGTCGGGCATAGATGTAATTGTGCAGCCTCCTGGCAAGAAACTGCAAAACATAAATCTGCTCTCAGGGGGGGAGAAGTCGTTGTCGGCCCTGTCGCTTATCTTTGCCGGATTTCTCATCAAGCCCACGCCCTTGTGCATCTTGGATGAGGCTGATGCAGCTCTGGATGAGAGCAACACCCGCCGGTTCTCTGACACGCTTAAGACCCTCTCGACCAACACGCAGTTTATCGTCATTACCCACAATCGCGCGACAATGGAGGTAGCCGACTACATCTACGGCATAACAAACGAGGTAGCCGGCCTCTCAAAGGTCATCCCTATGCAATTGAATTGAGGTGCCATTGAACAAGCACGTCTTTGATTTTATTGGCTATATAAACAGCCGCTTGGGGGGGTGCAATAAAAAATGTCTCAACCACAATTTAACAGATTAATAGATTCCCCTGATTAATTAAAATCTTTTTCCTGTAAATCCTTTAATCTGTGTAATCCTACGTTCAGACAATCAATATGTTTACTTAAATCTGACATTGTCAAGATAAGTTTATCAGGTCAACAAGTTCGCTGATACTGGCTGACGTCCGTATGTGTTCTTTTATCAGCTTTAAGCTGACTAAATCGTCAATATCTTTAATCTTTTCCATTAAGGCAAGTCCTTGACCGCCGAACTTAATATCTAGCGCAAGCTCTATACCTTCCAATAGCCCT
>PEAB01000104.1 GCA_002753395.1 Nitrospirae bacterium MYbinv3
CTATTCATACTGCCCTCCATTGTTTTAAATGTTTTTTCTTCAATAATATATTCTAAAACATTTGTGAGGGCTTACTCTACATGCTCCGAAAGTCCCCCATGAATTTCTTATGCACCCGTTGTTTCGTCTTAGCCGTTTTTTTTGTCTATTTTATGTTAGACTACTAGTGCATATGGATAATAAGGTTAAGGTGTCATTTATTATACCAAATTGGAACCAGGGCGGGTTACTTAAGGAGTTGGTTGAATCTATAGATGACTCCGTAGGCGAGCTTGATAAGGAGATTATTGTCGTTGACAATGCCTCGGTTGATGGGAGTGAGGAGCTGGTTACAGGTGCTCACCCACACGTTTTCTGGATAGCCAACAGGATAAACGAGGGCTATGCAAAGGCAACAAATAGGGGAGTGTGGTTATCTACGGGCGACTACCTTTTTCTTTTGAACAATGACGTGAGGTTACAACCCGATACCGTTATAAAGCTGCTTGAGTGTCTTAATAAAAACCCGCAGGCAGGGGCTGTGGCCCCCCAGCTTTACTATCCTGAAGGAGGGTTACAGATAAGCTGCCGGAACTTTCCTTCACCTATGGCGTTGATCCTTGAGAAGATGAAGATCGAAAAGCTGGGTCCCTTTAAGAAGTGGAAACTCACAAGGCAAGAACATCTCGCTTGCAGCGCCGTGTTACAGCCTATGGCCTCAGCCCTTCTCATCAGACGCCAGTGTTGGCAAGAGGTGGGAGCGCTTGATGAGCGGTTTCCTATCTTCTTCAACGACGTAGACTGGTGTTACAGGCTCTACAAAAAAACAAACTACTATATCCTGCTTTGCCCTGAAGCCACAGCGGTCCACCACGAGGGCGCTTCAATAAAACGCCTCGGTTACAAGAAACGCATCGAGCTTCTCAGGGGCTTATCCACCTTTTATCTAAAGCACTATCTGAGGCTTATACAATAAGCCATTAGTTAAAATCCGCATCTATTATTGTTATTGTCTACCTTCATTTCACTACCACTGCACGATGCGCCTGATGAGATTGTGCTTGAAACGGTCTTATCAACGGCAGCGGCAATATAAGCAGTAGCCCCGCCGCTTGTGGTAACGAAATAGTTAAACTTCAGGGCCTGCGCGTTACCTGGCTTAAAGCCTGGCAAGAAGGCCTGTATACTCGTAGCTCCAGATATCGTCGTATCAGCGCAGGCGGAAGGTGAGCCTGTCTTATAGTAACAGCCGTTTTCGTTAAAATACTGTTCAAGCATTAATCTAACAGATTCGAGGTTAGTAGTTGCCTCAGTTCTTTTAGATTTTTCTATTTGTCCTAAGTATAGTGGTATGGCTATGGCAGAGAGAATACCTAATATTACTATAGTTATCAGTACTTCCACAAAGGTGAAACCATTGTCTTTGGTTCTTTTAAATACCTCATTCTTCATAAACTGCCTCCTTTTAAGCATTATACTAAATTCTAACATAAGTTGGACTATCTTAACAATCGGCTGTTCTTTAAGGGTGCATAAGAAAGTCGTGGGTTTTGTCAAAGAAGGGGAGGCTCTGCCCACTGTCGCAGGGGTTCGCAACCCCTCCCCTCAGACCCCTCCACAAGGGGACCAGACCCCTTGACCCCATTAAAATATATCATTGTTCCCATGTTTTTCTTATGCACCCTTCTTTAATCCTTCAGCAATGCGCATCCTGGTAAGCACTAGAAAATAAATGGCCTTTTTCGATAGTTCACCTCCTGGATCGAATTCTATGACGGCAGAGAAAGCAGCCTCAGCCTTGTCGAGCTTATTCAATTCAAGATAACACAGGCCAAGGTTTAAACGTGTGTGCGTTAGACCTGGCGAGAGGTTTAGCGCCTTTTCAAATATACTGATTGCCTTAGTTAAAAGTGCTTGTTTGTCCTCCTTCTTGACCTCGGACATACGCATATACAGGTAGCCAAGGTTGTTATGTGCACTGAGATTTGCTTGGTCTGCCATGATGGAGGCATTTAGTAGCTCCTCGGCAGTTACATAGTTATCCCTTTTCATATGGATCGTTGCAATGGTGTTTAAGATGATAGAGGTTTGTTCCAGACTTTTTACGGGGTTTTTCAAGGCGATGGTCAGCTCATCTTCTGCTGCCTTAATATTTTTTTCCTGAAGGAGGGCTATGGCGTAGTTTGTGTGAGCAACGACAGAATCTGGGTTCTTTCTTACGGTATCTTGCCATAACGTAAGGTCGTTCTTCCATACCTTTAGCCTATCGTGGGTTAAATAAGAAAACGCCAATAAGAATACGACCGCAACGGTTATAAACACCCTATATCGGAAGAGTTTACAGCCAATTAGCCCAACCAGACAAGCAAATCCTGCCGAGGGCAGGTACAAGTAACGTTCACCTAAGGGGTTTGCCACCTGAGAAAACATTATGGTTAAGGAGGGCAGCAACGTGCCCCCTATCCATAGGAGATAAAAAAGCTCTACGTTGAGTCTCCTTAAAAACAAAACTAAGCCCGATATAAACGGCAGCAAAAAAACAGTTATGTATATGGGGCTGGCCGGTATCTTTGGCATGAGGGTCAGCTTTATAGGTAAAACGATTTTCTCAATATAAAATGCACAACCGTAGACAAACGTGTGGACAAAATCACCAATGGTTATATTGCTGGTCAGAAACGCTCCCTTAGAGCCTGGCTTTAACAAGACATCCCTTAACCCTGCACCTTTTCTTAAGACAAAATATAACAATATAACGGTCGACAATACACTGATGGAGATTACTGTAGACTTCCTGTTCATCCCTTTAGCTAAGGCATAAAAGAACGCTACTGCGATAAATGCGATCCCATTTTCTTTCGATAGGAGAGAGAAGAAGAAGAATATTGCGCTCAGTGACAGCGCCCTCCCCTGTCCATCTCTTTCATAAGCCATGAATGACAGAAAGGCCAAGAGGAAAAACGTTGTTGCAAGCATATCCGTTCTGCCAGAGATCCATGCTACCGCCTCAGTATTGATCGGATGAGACGCAAATATCAATGACGATACAATTGGTAAAAGGAATAACCCTTTGTTCCCAATACCCTGCCCTGTTGGCTGAAGGGTGTCCACAACATCGCCCGTCATTGATGAGAGGGAGCTCCCGTATTTATTTAGTTCTCCAGCGCCTGTGCCTTTTAAGAAATAGAAGAAAACCAAAAAGAGTAAGAGGGCATTTGCACTATGTATAATACAATTGCTCATATGATATCCAAAAGGATTTGTCTCCCATAAACTGTGGTCTAGAGACATAGAGATATTGACCAGCGGCCGATAATAAAGATTGCTGTTAAACAAGAAGCTATAAGGGTTATTTTTATCGATCAGGACATAATTGTTAATTACAAACAAGTCATCCCAAACGGGGGCGTTATATAACGTGGGCAGATAGATTAAGAAAGCTGAAATAAACACCACGGCGCCTGATAGAGACAAGAGCACGTAATCCCTTCTTATATAACTGATAGCATTCACAAGTAGACCTTTCTTTTTTTTAGTCTGTTAGAGTACAAAAAAGCAGAGCAGGGAGTTACTTCCCCCCGTCTGCTTTTTTTAATCGGACGTCTAACGTGCCCACTTTTCAGAGCAGTATACGCTTATCTTGTTGTAACCACTGAGCTAAAGATTGGTGAAGTGGTATCTGTAGCGTATGCAGTGATATTGACTGCACGGCTGCCGCTAGGAGTTAAGAATATCTCTCCCTCTGTGGTGTGAGCTGTAACAAACAGTTTCAGGCCAGTAAATGCACTCTTGTCGCCTTTGTTCTCGTGATGATTCATAAAGTCGTTAAGCACGCCGGCTATACCGCCTGGGAATGCAGTGTAAGTGGCTGTACTTGACTGATTGTAGATTGCCTGACAGCTCTTGCCGGTTGCCGATGCATTACCTGCTTCTACACAAACCTGAGTACCAGCGGTATCGGTTACGATTATATACGGGTCGCCTGCTACGTAGGAGTCCATATATGCCTGAAGATCAGATACCGCTCCCTTTGCTCCTGACTCAACTGACCTAACCTTTGCCTTCTCCCTTTGACCTAAGAACGCTGGTACTGCAATAGCTGTTAATATTCCTATGATCGCTATAACGATCAACAGCTCGATCAAGGTAAAACCTCTTTCATCCCTCTTGCTCATCTCTGACATTACCTTAAACATGTCAATCCTCCAAAATCCGTATTACCTCTTTAGACGGTTAAAAACCATCCTTAGCTTTACGCCTTATCATTACGCTTATCACATTGCAGTTATCATGCCAGAGAAAGACTTTAAAGTACGCCTAATTTAGGTCATTCCAATACGCCAAAAAGTGACACTTTACGTCATGTATGACACAATATGGCAGTACATAGAAGCTGCAGAACCCAAATCCTGCAGGGCTATCGCATTTAGAAAAAACTGTCTGAACCATGATTTAACGGATTAAGGGATTGACGGGATTTAGGTAATTAAACGTTATAAAAATGTATCAAGTTATGAAAATTTATCCTGCAAATCCTTCCATCCGTTTAATCCTTGTTCAGACAATCCATAGGGTCAACGAACGATGCGTCAAGTTTTTAAATTCGATTGCCCTGCAAAATCCTGCTTTACAACCTTATGTTTTTTGTTGTAGACTTTTTAATATAGTGTTTTGTGGTGTTACGAACAAAGTACATATACCAAGATAAGTCAGGTTTGCAAAAATCTTGTCATTCCCGCGTAAGCGGGAATCCACTCCGTAATCCCGTAAAGACGCATAGATTCCTGCTTTCGCAGGAATGACATTTTCATGTTATTGGATGTCAAGGTCAAAATCTTTTTGCAAACTCCATTTAGTTTAGTATACATATGACTTTCATAGGGGCTATCATCATTGTTTTTGGCATATTGATAGGTTTTCGCCTCACTGCTTTTATTATTTCTGATAGATTTGGGATGTTATTGCTGTACCCCTACGAAACCTTATTAACCGTCTTGTGTCTTTCCTACAATGCTAAAGAGCTATTTTATGCGTTTTTTTTCTGTTTGAGTTTCTTTGTCCTTACAATAGTCTTTAAAAGAGCAAAGAATTTTGTATATGCTGCCACACTCGTATTTTTTTCTTTCTGGTTTACTTATCGGCTATTTAACCTCTTGCATCTTTATTACTCAGGCTGGTATATAGAAAAAGATTTCTTTACAAACATTACCAAGACAACACTCGGAATGTTAATAGATGTAAAAATCTCGATTGTCTTGTTTATGATTGCGCTTCTTTTGTATATAACGTATTTAGTCCTTAAGATGATCGATTGCTCCATGTATACATGGAAAAGGCAATTTAGCGTACTTATGATTTCTGTGTCAACAATATTGTTATTTTTCCTTGCAATGGATACTTTGACTTTTATGTGTCTTTATGGTTCAATGTGTAACGTCACGCCGTTTAAAACAGGTAAGAGAAGCCTCTTTGATAAAGATAAAGTAATGAATCAGACTTTGAAATTACCCAATATATATCCGATAATAGCAAGATTGCCTGAGGATGTCCTGCTTTCTTCTATGTATCCGGCAAGACATGTTAATAATAATGGGAAGTATCCAAGAAAACTAATGCCGCATACTGCAAAGAAATTAGAAGCTTTCGGCATATCGTTTGATACAAGGAGAAAATACCCGTTATATAAAGATCATGTGTTTCACGACCCCTTCCCTTACGCCAAAACAAGCAATCATGCTATTAAACCCAACGTCATTATGTTTTTAATGGAGAGCCTCTCGGCTCGCTTGTTGGGCATATATGGCAATCGCTATAAGAATATTACTCCTAATATTGATCTGTTTGCCAGTGAATCGCTCGTAGTAGATCACTTCTATAACTCCACGTCTATCACAGTAAACGGTATAACCGCTTCTCTGTGTTCACACTATCCATCAGCAGACAGGATGTTGGGGTTTGTGGATGATGAATTCTTGTGTCTGCCAGAGGTATTAAGAACCGCTGGTTACAATAATTACACTATAATAAACGACGCCAGCGTGCGGTTGTCATGGCTGCATGATAACGTTATTAGCTTTGAGCCGCAAATGATTAAGGACAGCCTGAAAGAAGGCTACAATAGCAGCTTTAAAACAGTGCTGTCCGACAAGCAGGTGTTAAGATATCTGGTCAGCACGCTGTCAGAAAGGGTTGTAAAAGAGCCGTTTTTTGAAATTGTCTATACTATGGATATGCATCCGCCCTTTAAAATGTCTTTGGACAGTAGTAAGTATCAGGATGGGAAAAACACCATGTTAAATCTTGTGTTTAGTCTCGATGAGGCATTTGGAGACTTCTGGAGATATTTTAAGGATTCACCATATGCAAGAAATACCATCATAATCCTTTTGGCAGACCACGCAATGTATCCAGGCACTGAATATCATGACAGTTTTTACGGCACTGATGGGATAGGTACGTTTGATGAGATACCTCTTATAATATACGATCCAATCCATAGACTACCCCAAAGGCTTGACATTACTTCCACACAGGTCGATCTGCCCCCTTCTCTTTTGCACATGTTAGATATGGGTGTTGTAAATCCATTTGAAGGCCATACTATTTTTGGACAGAAGGGTAGAGCAAGATTTAAAAACATCTTAGGTTATTACTCAAACACACTTTTTTATGTAGAAAATGGCCGGAAAAAGAGCTTTTACCTAGACAGAGACCACTGCAGCAAAAAGGAGATAGGCACAGACTCAAAGTTAAACGTTTGCGATTACGTTGATTGGATAGACTATATGAGCTACCTGACGACAAATAAATTGATATGGACTAAGAAGAACCCTGACACCTTACTGCCGTGGAAAAAGTGAAAATGCGCTAAAGAAAGAAGTGAGGGCTTTGCCCTCCCTCAGACCCACCCACAAGGGGACCAGTCCCCTTGACCCCAAATGATCAATCCTAATATATTTATGTCCATGTACTTACCATGAAATATAAAGAAGATACTTTATCGTTGCCATTTAAAATGAATTTTATTTGTAATTTCTTCGTAACCCGAAATTGTTTGTCTTTGGGAACTCAACAGCCATATTGTCGTCGGTTATAATTGGGGGCTTAACAGCGGGTATGAAATCAGGTTTTACATAAAATTCATCTGCTGATAACAGGTTCAATGTTTTCAAAACTCTTGGGTCGTCCGGTGAAAAGATGGGCTTGCCGTTTAGACGAAACTTAAGGAGATTTTTACGCTTCTCTTCTACATCCGCTATAAATGAGGTATCGCTTCCTGCTACATAGCTTCCAAATCGGAACGTGTGATTAAAAAGTCCCTTAACGGTTTCGACTACTTCTCTGGAGCCTGTTGTATTGACGTACAGTATACCCCCAGGGGTCAGGTGTTGCTTGCAGATTTCAAAAAAATCAACTGAAAGCAGATGAGATGCAAAATTCCTCCAATGCCATACATTTATTAGAATAACGTCAAACTTCCTATCGGGATTACTCTTTAGCCACTGCCTGCCGTCTGTATAATATATCCGCATCCTCGGATCATCTAGTATATCGGCTATGTCAGGGTAGTGTCTTATGAGCTGAGCGTATGCCGGATTTAACTCGGTAACGATAAGCTCCCTCATGTCCTCGTGCATGAGCATAGCCTTTGCCCATGAGCCGCTGCCAAGGCCTATCTCAAAGGCAGACTGAGGTCTTGGATGGAGCGCCCCTATCTTGTATGCCCTGGCTATACCATTAGTGTTAAGAACAGGGTCAAGATTGAAACCACCATCGTATATGCCTCCACCGTAGAGTGTATCAGTCTTGCCACCCTCAACCGACACTATACCGTGCCTGTTCTGCACGATATACTTATACGGATCCCTGTTGTTATAAGACTCCTTATAATGCAGTTTCTCAAAAATATCTACGTATACAAGGCCGTTTACATAACACATCCATATTGAGACTATGGATAAGCACAGCAATGCCAGAACCTTAACATACAGCTTAACGGGCGAGGCAATCCAGAACACCAACGCTGCGACTATTGTCATAATACTAATAAATAGAAAAACATGTTCGATCTTGAAATAATCAAGGAGTACGAAGCTGGTAATAATCGGTCCAATGGTCGAACCAACAATATTTGCACTGTAAATCCAGGATACAGATACGCCGACCTTCGATGTTTGGCTGATCCCTGCATGAGAAAGTATAGGAAACACATTTCCAGAAAGGAAAGCTATCACTGCCACATAAAGATACGAAAACATCATTGCGTAGCTCTTTGAATAAACCATCACCTTACAGATTGCAGGCACAGACAAATAATAGAGGATAGAAGAGGCCGACATTACAAGAGCAACAAACGTTATCGTGTTAATATATTCTTTCTCACACAGTCTTTTCCCTGTCAACGCTCCAAAGGCTATACCAAACAGGAAACACCCTAGCACATGTCCAAAGACCCTGGGATCCGAGCCGGTAGCATAATTTATAACATTTATCCATAGAATCTCCTGACTGAGTGATACGTAGCCCATAAGAGCTGAAGCCACTATTATAAAATTAAAGTACATCTTCTTTATATTTCACGGTAACGACGTTTTTGCAATTTCTGGATTCCTGTTTACACAGGAATGACAAACGCCTAGTACTGTCATTCCCGCGTAAGCGAGAATCCACTCTTAAAAACAATAAAGGGTAGATAGATTCCTGCTTTCGCAGAGCCTGCCCCTGGCTTGAACAGGGGAATGACACGCAATGACAGACATGTTCAGGAAGGCGCTGAGTAAACTTCATAAGCATCAAGTACATTTTATAGATTAAATGGGAGAAGAGGACAACATACTCTTCTTATTTCCCTCAGTAAATCTAATATAGTTATAAACACAAAATCCTACAAAGAAATTGCATAGGGCTGCAAACATTACGCTGCCCCTGATCCCATACATAAACAGTACATCCACGGTAAAAAAGCACGCAAATGCCGAACCAACAGTATTCAATGCGTAAAAAAGCCCTACCGACTTTCCAATGTTTCTGTAATGTCTGTGCAGATAACTAACCAGAATCGGCAGCGTGGCTCCCATTAAAACGGTTGGTATAAACAAGACGCCATATGTGAGAAGAGTTACAGTGATGAGCGAGGCTCCTGACATCACAGAGCCAATGGCCTTCATCAACGGGATACTGATTATTCCATAACCCCCAATAACAACCTCACAGATTAAAAACAGCTTTGGTAATACCGTCTCGTATCTTTTTGTAAGCGCTCCTCCAAAAAGCGAGCCTATACCGAGGCCCAACATAAATACTGACACAATAATGGTCACCGACTCAATGTTTATACCAAACACCAAAAACAACGTCCTCTGCCAGGCTATCTGATATATAAGAGCGGAGAACCCAGATATGACAAAAAGCGCCTGTAGCCACACAAACGATGAGTACACCTCTCTTCTGCCCGCTCTGTCAATAAGCAGTAATACATATACAAAATGCAGAAGTAAGAAGGAAATAAATAAAATAACTACTGTAGTCATATTAAAATGTATCTCAAACAAGACAAACACAATTAGGAAGAAGGAGATATCTATCAATGTGTCATATCGGGAGTACTTAGAAAGCAGATCGTGTTGTGGTGATATATAGTTAACAACAAAACGAGTTGTCCGTCTAATAACTAATATCATGCCTCCAAATACTATCACTCTAACACTGGTCATAAGCAAATTATATTTATAGAGTGTTTGAGGAATGACTTTAAAAAGAAAGGCGGCAATATTACTCTGTGCTCCAATGAGCAATCCTGCAATTGATACAATGAGATATTCAAGAAAACTTTTACTGTGTATAAGTCTTTTCATCCTGATTCAACAGTTATGAGAACAACACACAGGCAAAGAGTTTAAACCTCCATGCCTGTGTGTCATAGCATCTACCTATGTCTCTTACGTCGTTCTTATACGCTTATCTTGTTGTAACCACTGAGCTAAAGATTGGGGAAGTGGTATCTGTAGCGTATGCAGTGATATTGACTGCCCGGCTGCCGCTAGGAACTAAGAATATCTCTCCCTCTGTGGTGTGAGCTGTAACAAACAGTTTCAGGCCAGTAAATGCACTCTTGTCGCCTTTGTTCTCGTGATGATTGATAAAGTCGTTAAGCACGCCGGCTATACCGCCTGGGAATGCAGTGTAAGTGGCTGTACTTGACTGATTGTAGATTGCCTGACAGCTCTTGCCGGTTGCCGATGCATTACCTGCTTCTACAC
>PEAB01000105.1 GCA_002753395.1 Nitrospirae bacterium MYbinv3
TATTGATATCCCCGTGATACCACCATCAACAATATGATTGGGTATCAGGAACAACTCCAGGCCTATAGAGGCCAGCAACGATCCAAGAAACAGCAAGAAGAATCTCGTAATCACGGTTATTTTCATCCTATAGCCACCACGATAATTATCTTTAAATGCCTCTGATTACGTCCGTTTTTTCTTCCTGCCTGATATGCACAGTACGTTGAGGAAATGGTATCTCTATACCCTCTGCCTTGAGTCTGCAGAAGATTCTTTTTCTGAGTTTGTGTTGTACGATGTACTGGTCCGTGAACTCGGCCACCCGACAGATCAGGGTAAAATCGATAGAGTTGTCGCCAAAGCCTGGGATGAATCTCACAAAAGGCTCCGGCTCAGACAGCAATCCAGGGACATCTGCCGTTGCCTTTACAGCCTCCTCAACGAGGATGTCCTCAACCCTTTGGGGATCGCTGCCATAACTAACACCTACAGGGATCAATAACGACATGGGTTTCTCCGGCAGGTACTAGTTTGTTACTATGCTCTTTGACAGTGTGCTATTTGGGATTATTATGATGTTATTTGCCAGCATCCTTATCCTTGTGGTCCTCCACGTTATATCGTCAACGTACCCCTCATGACCGCTTTCAAGTTTGATGTAATCCCCGACCCTTATGGTCTTTTCAACCAGAATGTGAATACCGGAGAAGAGATTCGACAACGTATCCTGCAGGGCAAGGGCAATGGCAAGACCTCCAACCCCAAGGGCCGTGAGAAAGGGTGCTATGGATATACCCAGGGCGGCAAGCATAATTATGAAGCCTGTTGTCATGATCATACCTTTGATGATCCCATGAAATAAGGCGGTTGTTGGCACTATTGAGCTTAATGTCTGCATCTGCTGTTTAAATATCCTGCTGACAAAATCGGATGTCAATGTGGTAATTGATAGTATCAGGATTATCAGGATTGCTTTATCCAGATATGTAACGTATCGCGCCGATAGTTCAGAAAACAGCACTGTTACATAAAGACTCAAGGCTATGATTAGATATATGGAGGGCTGTCTTATGACACTCATCAGTGTATCAATATATCCGCTGTCAACCTTGGTTGTCCATTTGTTAATTACCCCGAAGAGGGTCTTGCGTGCCAAAAACAAGACAATCATTGAGACAAAAAAGACAAGCGGTGGAATAAATATCTTGCTTAAGTCAATTGCACCATAGGTCATGAAATAACTCCTTGTTTGATGGCATCCTGTATATATATACTACTGCAATTATCCAGTCAGTGTCAAGTATTATGTTTGACGGTTGTCCCCCTGTCAATTGATAGTTTGACAATATCAGTTCTATGATATACAATAGTCTTTATGTCGTTGATTAATCAGTGGCTCGCTGACAAGAGAAAATACATTAATTATGATGACGTAATCTCAGACGTATACAGGGAAGTTGAACCATCCACGGGATATTTCTTGCAATTGATCGTGGCCAACCTTATAGCCCTGACCGGGCTGCTGACCAACAGTGGTCCTGTCATAATCGGGGCAATGCTGATATCCCCGCTGATGTCACCTATATTGAACGTAGGTTTTGCCTTTATTACGGCTGACAACTTTGTCTGGAAAAAATCGTTGATAACGATAGTAATAAGCGTCACTGTAACCATACTGTTTGCATCCACGGCAACATATCTGTCTCCGCTTGACGACGCAACAAGCGAGATTATCGCCCGAACAAAACCAAACGTGTACGACCTGATAGTTGCCTTTCTCTCAGGCATTGTTGGAGCACACTCCATATGTACCAAAAAAAACTATCTCACAATTGTCCCCGGTGTTGCCATAGCAACTGCCGTTATACCGCCCTTGAGCGTTACGGGGTACGGGATCGGAGTGCATAACTTTGACATTGCTATTGGTGGATTCTTCCTCTTTTTTACTAACTTTGTGGCGATAATAATCTCCACTTGTTGGGTTTTTTTCTTCTATGGGTTTAGACCCGGATTGATATCCAAGGTTGACGTCTCCGTTAAAAAGCGACTTGTGTCCCTGTTTATCGTCCTCTGTCTGATATCAGTCCCGTTGATATACACGCTTGAAAAATCCATAGTGGAGATTAAAACTAAAAAAGAGATACACAAAATACTGCAAGAGGACTTCAATAAGACCAGGAAATCCAGCATTGTATCTTTTACCTGGAAAACCGGTGTCGATGATAAACTCGAGGTAAACGCAGTGGTCAACACTGTTGATTATATCAAAGACGTTGAGGTCGAAAAAGTTGTTAATAGACTGAAGTTGTACCTGAAAAGAGATACTGATCTGTACGTGGAGCAGATCAAAGTGCAGCCAGGTGGGCTTAAGGATGAAGTTAAGGTAATATCAAAGACTCCATTTGTACTGCCAGTGCCGCAGAGACATCCGGCGGATATTGTCCGGCAATCGAGGGAGGACATCCTGAGAATCCTTAGAGATACGTTAAAGGACATGGAGGGCATTATATCGCCAACTCGGATTATTGATTTCTCCGTTGTCCTGGATGCCAAGTATGACGGTATATTGCTTGTTGTTAAATCAAAAAGCGACAAGGCATTTTCTGATGAGGAGTTGATTTTCCTGGAAAGATTGTTGAGTAATCAATTAAAATTAAGTGTTAAACTCAACATAGAAACAGAACCATTTGTTCAACCACTGTTGTTTAAGAGATGGGATGGCACCACCTCGGATGAGACAAGGTCTGCAATTATGGCGTTAAAAGACGTATACGCAAGAGACCCCGGGATAAAGATATCCGTTGAGGCATTCCCTGAACATAAAAACGCCATAAAGCAATCCCGACAGAGACTTGAGGCAGTTAGAGAAATATTAACCGCGCAATGTAATATCCCTGCCGATGTAATAGAATCCAAGGTCAGCAGTCAAGTCTTAAAGATGCCAACTGTCAGGATCACTGTTACCTCTCCACAAGATCGTGCAACAATAACTCGCAGTGAAAAAAAATAACTAACTTACAAGGAGAAAGAATTGGAAACGCTGTCTTTGATAATCAATCTCATAATAACGCCGGAGTTTGCGTTGTTCATCATGATGCTGTTATTTCTTATGGTATTTCACAAGAAAAAACTGCTTACTGCAATTTCAGGGTTTATTCTTTTGTCTGTCATATATCTCTTTCGTAATGGAGCGGGTGCGTACCTTCATCATTTAGCTCAACCCGGCGAATATCACCTGCTTTACAATCTGGTACTGCTGTTGCCGGGGTTTGGACTGGTGGCATACTACTTTGAGGAGTCCGGTTTTGATGAGAGGATATCAAGGGTTATTCGTTCGGACCGGGTGCTTCTGTGGGTGGTGTTTTGCTTGTCTATAGTATTGGACAACATTGCAGCGGCGATGATAGGAGGGGTGTTGCTATTGGCGCGTTATGGAAAGGATGCCCCGTTTATCATGGTTGTTTCCGCTATTGCGGCGTCCAATCTTGGCGGTGCCGGCTCTTTTGCCGGAGATACTACAACGGTTATGTTGTTTGTAAGCGGGGTGTCTATCGTGACGCTTGCAAAGGCGTTTGTCGCGGCAATTGCCTCGCAGGTTGTGATTAACCTCTTTGCCTCCAGGCATAATTCTACCCCCATGCAGGCAGACAAGGACAATCTAAAGCCTTTGAACCGGCGGATGTTTCTTCCAATGATGGCCGTGCCGGGGCTTGCCTTGGGTAATATCATGTTTGATCAGCCGGGGCTTGGGTTATGGGTTGGTCTGACTTTAGGTGTTATCGCCGGACGTGTTAGATTGCATTGGGAACCAATAAAACAGTCCCTTGAAAATACGTTCTTTCTCACCATCCTTGTGGCAACGGCTGGTCTGCTCCCCCTGGTCAAGATACAGCCCGTCCTGGCGAAATTCAGTAAAAATACCGTTGCCGTCATTTTGGGTCTTCTATCACCGTGGTTTGACAACATACCGTTGACAAAAATAGCGATAGATATTGGAGGGTTTGACTGGGGTTTGTTGGCATATTGTGTGGGGTTTGGAGGCAGCGCCATGTGGTTTGGAAGCAGCGCGGGGGTTGCTATAGCCCTTAAGTTTCCTCAGGTGTATGAGACAAAGAGATGGCTCAAGCCATTCTTTATTGTAATGTTCTCTTATGTGGTTGGTATAGTCGTTTATTTGGCCATATTCAGGTTCTTCAAATAAAGCGACTACCATCCATTTGCGGTCTGCCTGTGGATAGTTCATTAAGAAGAAAATAAAAAACAAGGAGGGCGGCTTCGCCCCCTCCTTGACCTCATAAAAGAGCCATGTATTCTGTAGTTAATCAAATCGAGATATGCTATAATAGGTTCAGATGCGTTCATTTATAGGTAAGATAACCTATTGGTTGTTTGTGGTTATAACTTCAAAAAGGCACACGGTCACTGTTATCACTGCCATGTTTATTGGGGTTATAAGTGCAATGGCCATAATTGTTTTCAGGTCTATGACGGAGATAATCAGGGATGGTGTCTTGATACATGGACAAAGGCTGCTTCACATCGGCAGCGACCTCTCCTCACGGGCTCTCTTGCCGGTGTTGCCGGTTATTGGGGCTATAATGCTGATACCGTTTTCCCTGAGATTCCCGGGGGAGGTCTGTGGCTATGGGTTTCCAGGTTTTTTGGAAAATGTAAACCTTAAAGGCGGGGGCATCAATCTAAGAACGGTTTTTTTAAAGATGATAGCCACATCCATCACCATAGGCACCGGCGGTTCAGCAGGGGTGGAGGGGCCATCGGCCATAATCGGGGGTGGAATAGGCTCTCTTGTGGGGCAATGGCTGGGCCTCTCCAAAAGGCGCCTCCAGCTGCTGATATCCTCAGGGGCGGCAGGGGCAATAGCGTCCATATTCAATGCCCCCATTGCAGGGGTCATGTTTGCCACGGAGATAATAATGCTTGGTAACTATGAAATGGAATCCTTTGGCGCCGTTGTGATCTCTGCTGCAATGGCAACCGCCGTCTCACAGGCGTACTATGGCACACTCCCAACCTTTATCGTGGCCTCACACAACATCATCGGGGTAAAGGAAATACCCTTCTATCTGCTCTTTGGCCTGTGTATAGGTGTAATCGCCGTCATATACATAAGGGTGTTTTACGGGATCAAGGATTTCTTTGTGGCCATTGCCCTGCCTCAGCAGATGAAATCAATAGCAGGTGCATTCTGTATAGGCCTCATAGGGATATTCTTCCCACAGATAATGGGCGATGGTTATGCCTGCATAACGGAGGCGCTCAACGGCCACTATACGTTGATGTTATTTGTTATGCTGGCCTTTCTTAAGATACTGGCCACCTCTATTACGCTTGGTTCGGGTGGAGCAGGAGGGGTTTTTGCACCATCGCTGTTTATTGGATCCATGATTGGTGGTGCATTTGGAAGTGCCGTACACCATTTATTCCCCACCCTGACCTCAACTCCTGGCGCTTACGCAACCGTGGGTATAGGAGCATTTCTGGCTTCCGTTACCCACGCCCCATTGACCGGTATCTTTCTATTGATCGAAATGACCGGTGATTACAAGATTATCATTCCTATTATGTTCTCAAGCATCACGGGACTGTTTGTGGCAAAGGCGCTATTTAAGGACTCCATTGACACTGTGGATATTACCAGAAGGGGTATAGACCTCTTCATGGGTAAAGAGATGTCCATCCTTCAGGCCATTAAAGTCAAAGACGTCATGAGGACAGATTTCACTACCGTACATGAGCATGATACCATAAACATGGTCTCTGATATGATAATAACTGGCAATGGTACCTGTTTTCCTGTCATTAGGGATAGCGGTGAGATAATGGGTGTTATCTCCATGCACGATGTAAAGGCTGTGATGCTTGAGGAATACATCAAAACCGTGGTAACCGCTGGACAGTTAGCAACTGAAGACGTGCTACTGCTAAACAACATCGATAACCTGAAAACCGCCATTGAGAGATTCTCAGTAAAAGACCAGGAGGAAATCCCCGTCATTGATTTCCTGAACCAAAAAAAAATCGTGGGTATGCTAAACAGGTCAGATATGATATCAGCCTACATCCGGGCTGTGATGCAATAGATACAACACAAACCAGTATGATCTTATTACTCAAGCGTAGTAACAATACTAAGTGTGGTATTATTGCTACGCTTGAGTAAGTGGGTAGCATCACAAACAACCGTGGTCACGCAGCCACCGCCATTGTTTGGTTTTGTAGGTGTTTGGGTGGCCGTCCTCGTCGTGGAGGATCAACCCATAACGGTAGAGGTACCTTCATTCTTAACAACTGTAACATAGTCAATCTACTATTTGCAAGAACTCCGTGTGTAACATGAGCTATTTAAGACGAAAAGTTATAAAGGGCAAAACATTAGATATACTATCCACTCCCGCTGATCGCTGTCTTTAGAACCCTTAACAATCACCCCCCATCCACCTCATCCCCCCAACAATCCCATCCAAGACGTCTCCTCCTGGCAAACAATTCAATCTTTGAAAACTCGGGATACATTTTCTCTATGACCTCATAGAAAACATCAGGCTTTTTGCTATGCCCTTCTCTCGGTGCCTCTACTACTGAGACAGGTCTATTTTCTGGCAGTGGTGCAGGTAAATTCCCTTTCTTCGCTATTAAAAGCAGTTCATGCACTTGCTTAAGGTTATGCCCTAACACAGGGGCTTTCTTGAACCAGACCATACAGGTTCTATACTCGAAACCCCAGGCATTTATGACGTTCATAGCATTAAATAGCAGAGCCGAAGGACTCCACAAGAATAAAACTGCATCTGTATGGCTTATATCAGAAACGTTAAGATTACAGATGTCGTCGAGACTGAGGGTATCGTAGTGAGCCTCGACATTCATAGTGCTATCTGATGCGTGTTCGTAACGCCAAGGTGGGTCTGCGTAGATGACATTGTATTTTTTATCAGTTTGAAGAGATTGGTTTATGATGGATTTAACTTTCCTTTCTCGTGTAATTAGCCTGTTTATATTGTTTAGGTTGTCTTTCTTGTCTATTACCTGAACAAGAACACGTTCAATATCCTCAGCAGGTAGTGTTGCTAATTTTACTATATCGGTCTGCGTTGTTTTTATAGTACCATCTTCGATTAGCTCTTTAGATTCCGGCTGTATTTCTGCTATTCTGTCTAAAGCCTTAGAAAACTTGGACGCATTCATCACTGTATTTGGGTGTATATTAAACATCCTTCCTACCAGCTCTTTAGAATGCAATGTACAATTCCTGTACATTGCTCTAGTCCTATCACCACCCTGGTTATGTTTGACATCTCGGTAGTATCTGCCTATCAAATACAGCCGAGCATCGTTCGTTATATTACGCTTACCTATTTGATTCATTATAATCCAGCGTTTTACATCAAACCTGCTCTCAAGCTTCAACTCTACAATTTTATATGGGATACGATAAGTCTCACATATCCGATGCCTGTGATGGCCATCGATAAGGATTTTATACCCCTCCCAAACAACTAAAGGTTCTCTACAGCCTTCATTAGTAATATTGGCTTCCAACTGTAGGAATTCCTCTTGTCTAAGACTGGGGATCAGTGATCTAAACTCTTCGTCTATGATTACAGCAGGTTTCAATATTTCACCTTTTATTTGTTTGGCTTATTCTGTCTTAACATAGGGATATTATACACTCATATAGTGAAAAAATGGTAGTGGTAATGAAGATGGTACTACCATAATCAACCGTGGTTATCAGGCTTTAAGCCACTTCTATCTCGGCAACCTTCAAAAACCAGTTTACACTTTAGTTCGGCTACAGTGAAAAACATCCTTGTTCCATATCCCCCTTCTCCTCGTAATCAATCCTCCCAACGCCCCCCAATAAAAACATAATACTACCTGTTCCAGCCCAACACCTTAAGTAACCCCAATTCCATTATATCCCCGGCCTCTTTTTTAACTCAAACAGGCTATTTCCCTACATTTAAAAATTTCCTTTAAAATTAAGACGTAGACTATTTGTAGACAGTATTTAGACATATAAAAATCACTAACCCATTAAATATAAAGGTAAAATTCTACAGTGGGTCTGGGATTCGAACCCCCGCCCACATGCCAAGGTCTCTTATGTAAATATGTAAACCTTGATTTTAGGGGATATGTATTGAAACTTTGTAAATAGGACAGGGGGTATAAAAAGAAATATCCCGCATTATCTCTGAGTTACAAGCATTGCTTATATTTACTGTTTTTTGCATAACATAAGTATAGAGAGAAGCTTTAATTTGTATAGGGTTGAGTCTTAGCCGAAAGCGTTTCTATATCGTCCTCTGGCGCTATTGACTTTCAGCCGGTATGGTATTTTTTACACCGGCTTGAGTTGGTAAAAAGTTTATCTGAGAACATAGGCATCCCCTTCCTTCAATGTAAGAAAGAGGACGCTCTACATACATTGATTAAAGAAGATAGGAGGTGTTAGTCGCACCCCTACTAAATTAATGATGAGATGTTAGTCGCACCCCTAGGAGCTAATAAAGACAATGGTCTATGTGTTTAAAAGGCTACTTTAGTCGAACCCCCCTAAATTAATGTGGATGTTTTCGCCCCACAACATAGAACTAATAAAAGCAATAACCTACGCACAAAAAAGGCTGTTTTACCTCACACCCCCCTAAATAAATAAAAGAAGACCTTTTCCATCCAGACAATCAGCCGAAGCAGTACTTGACTCCTACCTAAAAATAGGTTATTGTTAACTATGCCTTCTGTAGTGTGATCCCTTATTGTTAGAGATCGATTGTTCTCAGAAGGCATCCCCTCCTTTAAACAGGAGGGGTAGAAAACTCTACCTCTACAGATTTATTCGCAGAATGTTCGTATCGTTAAAATAAAAGCTGGACATCCTAAATGCAAATCAGGAGTGTTTAATAAAAAAGCAATCTATTGAATGATATACTTAGATTATTAGCCTAAATATTAGTTAATCAGTATAACCACCGATAAAATTAACTTTATCCCACTTCGGCTAAAACAGGGAGTAACTAAAATCACGATAAATAGAGTAATTGTTTCCGTTACGTAGTAGGTGGTAAACAGGCTAATAAACCTCATCGTGCGTGCCTATATCTATTAAATGTATGGTATCGACAGTCAGCTTAAACACAATTCTTAACTCATGCGTCAATGAACACGCATATCTACTTTTAAGTTTGCCACTCAGAGAATGTGTCTTCAATGAGCGGTCAAAAGGATTATCCTTGAGCAGATGTAACACCCTTGTTAGTTTGCTTTCTATTTCAGAGGAGTTTTTTATAAGTTTGGCTACCTTATGTATAAAAGACTTTTCAAATTTAAGCTGAAGCAGGGCTATTCACTCCAATTTCGTATTACTTCCATTGCTTCCTCTACACTATCAAATATGACAGTGTCTGAGTTTGTTTCAATATCAAGTATCCTTTCTATAAAGGCTTTATGTCTCTTCTCCTTTTCAAGCAGAAAGGATACATAGTCGCTCAAAGAGTCTATCAAAGGCGGGGATAATTCCCTCAAAGCTTCCTTAATTGCTTCCACCTTATTATTATACACCTGCTCTGTTTGCTCAACAGGCTTTTCGATTGTGTTTGCCTCCATATAGTATACTTTAGCATAAGTGCCTGTATAAAATCAGGCAAGAATTGAAAAATATTCTGCTTGACAAATACACCGGCTTTTAGATGCTATTTTTTGACCTCAAATACGGCTAATCCCAGGTAGAATCCCGGCTTACTTGTTCTCACAACTAAGCCTGGCTTTTAATGGGCTGTTGACGATCTGTTGACGGTTTTTTTGAGGCAAAAAAATATGTAGACAGTTGATATTAAAGGGTTTATGTGCATATATGCGCAGGGTTCAAATCCCTGCACCGCCATCTTTAGACCCTCTTATTTCAAGGATTTACAACACCCCAAAAAAACCTTGTTGACGGTCCATTTTTAGCGATAGGTCCACTAGGTTGAGAGAGGGAATTTTATCCTCGCCGATATGGTTCCTCGGTAGACAAAAATACCCCCTCAGACTAATGGTCAGGGGTGATTTTTTGATGGCACTTCTATCCCCTATTACAAGGAAAATAGAGGATAGAAGCTATAT
>PEAB01000012.1 GCA_002753395.1 Nitrospirae bacterium MYbinv3
TGCTTTTCATCATGAACAACCCAAAGGATAGTAAATATAGATTCATCCCTGCCTTCCTCAAAACACTTAGCTTGTCGCTACAAAGGAGGATATAAAATGATTACACTTCAGCCAAAATATTATTCATTTGCAAGAAAAACTTCAGACTCTTGCTGTCTTAAAAAAAACATTAACGGACAGGACGTGGCCAAATACAGACCACAACCAAGAATAGCTACGTATAGATTTTTATGTGAGGCAACGAGTTCTATTTCGTATAGATTTTAGATGAGGCAATTCGCCCTATATTAATATTCCTCCTTCCTGTTGTATAATAACCCTTGTACTATTAGTACTGGATTGAATAAATATATTCGGAGGGTGAGGTATGGCGGCAAAGGTAACTGAAGTATTTGACGACTTGGTAAAAGTTGCTGGCAAATTTGTCGAAAAGCAGAAGGGAGCATGGGATCACTCGGCATGGTTGGACTTCCTGTCCGGTGTCCAAAAGAAGGGCTTGATCATGTCTGAGGACGTACAGCGTTATATAGGTTCGATGCTCGAATCTATGAAAAAACTATACAACGCTTCAATGGTATCTGAAAACGTTAAAAACATTGTATCAGACATATCCGAGTATACCGTTGAGTTTATAAAAAAGACTAAGGGTGTATGGGATAACAAAGAAGGAGAAGTTTTCTTGAAAGAGCTCCAGAGAAGAGGCATTGAGTTGACCGATGAGACGAAATCGTATCTTGGCGGGGTACTAGAATCCGTTAAGAAGGTGTATGATTTTTCCCTCAGGACCAAGGAAACATACACCGGACAAACCACTGATAAATCAGGCTCAGAAACTGAACAACAAAGCGAAAAATAATATCATCTACTTAGACTTGAGACTGTTTTAGAGGCTGAGCTTGATTAACTACAGCGTATTTTAAGAAGTTACGAAGCTCCGGCATATACGGAAGCCGCCACCACTTCAAACGTCAGGGGACAATCGATATCGGTGGTGGCGCTGTGTTAAAGCCACCAACAGGGGGGCTGCGTTCTTGCATATCAGGAAGGTTTGGGATTAAATGGTTGGAATTAAGAGCTGGGTTGTCGGGTGCATAAGAATTTCATGGTGGTTTTTTGGAATAGAAGGAGGACTTTGTCTCTTTAACGCAGGGGTTCGTAACCCCCTCCCTCAGACCTAATACTGTTGACTTAAGGCTGTGAAAATGTAAAAAACAATAGAGAGGGCTTTGCCCTCCCTAGACCCACCCACAAGGGGACCAGTCCCCTTGACCCCGTAAATAATCTTAGTTCGTATCCTTCCACAGCCTGCCCCTGGCTTGAACAGGGGTAAACAGGAATCCAGAAAGCGTAAAAGCATAGTTACCATGAAATATAGAGGAGAGACCTTAGTTCCAATGTTTTTCTTATACACTGGGCTGTCCATTGGTTTTCCTTTTTTGTTAAAATATGAAAAGCATATATGAGCATAATGGTTTTACTTAGGTGATGTAACCAGATGAACGTTAGGCTTCTTGACGAGAAAGGGACACAATGAGTAAGAAAAAGGTTCTAATAATAGACGATGAAGAAATCGTAAGGATAAGCTGCAAGAGAGTACTTGAGACTGAAGGCTACGACGTGGCTTTAGCATCATCAGGACCGATGGCGCTTGGGTTTATAACAATGGAGAGCTATGACCTGGTAATCACAGACCTTATGATGCCAGATATGGATGGTTTTGAACTTCTCAGCACCATACGAAACAAATGGCCTTCATTAAAGGTTGTTGTTATGACAGGTTACGGCACAGATGAGACCAACGTTAAGTCTGTCGAGTTAGGGGCAGACGTCTTTTTAAAGAAGCCTTTTCTCCCCGAACAACTGCTTACCGTTGCCAGTTCAACAATCAGTACGGAGGGGTTCTCCTTGTTTGGAGACTAACAGGTACCTGCTTATAAATCATACGAGTATACTAAAGAACCCCGCTATTGAAGAAAGAGTCCCGGAGATGACAAGAGACCAAAAAATAGAGCAACGGAGGTAACAACATGGGAAAAGGTTCAATCCTGATACTTGATGACGATTCCGTCATAACAATGAGCTGCAAACGGATCTTAGGAGCTGAGGGCTTTGACATTGTTACTGCAAACAATGGGCACGAGGCCATAAATCAGCTTGGCAAAGACGAATACGACCTCTTGATCTCAGACATAAGGCTGCCAGATATAAACGGTATAGGCGTACTTAAGGAGGCAAAGATCATAAACCCCAAAACGGACGTTGTTATGATAACGGGGTATCCGACCCTGGATGATGCCAGACAGTGTATCAAGCTTGGTGCCTTCGAGTACGTTGAAAAACCCTTCACACCAGACTTTATGATCAACATCGCTAAGAAGATATTTGACAAGCGCGGGTGGGTACTGCGCCAGTCATACATAAACGAGTTCAGAGATTATATAGTGCCTCTACGGGGTGGTGAGAACAAACATATATATTATAAGGAAGGGGTTTGGGCTAGACCACTGGGGGACAACATGTGGGAGATGGGCTGTGATCTGCGCGACCAGGTCTCATGCGGGGAACTCATGTACATAGACTTCATAAGAGACCTTGATTACGTAAAAGGAGGAGATCCCTTTGCCAGGCTGCTTTCCAGCTCAGGCAGGGTTGTGGAACTCTTGTCGCCAATGAGTGCAGATATCAAGGAGGTAAACTTCAAGGCCAACGACGTACTGTCATCGCTGATGACTGACCACCTGTCAGAGGGGTGGCTGCTATGGCTGGCAAGGGTGTTTCCTATAGAGAAATAACGCATACATCAGAGATCGGACACAGAATCAAATATCAATAGCCTGACCGTATCAGGCTACAGGAGGAAACAATATAAATTATGGAAGGCAAAATTCTTATTGTTGACGACGACCGCATAATCGTTGAAAGCTGTAAACGTGTACTGCAAAGCTCAGGTGTAGATATCACCGTCACCACATCTTCAGTTGTCGCTGTAGACCTAATCGCAAACAATGAATACGACGTTGTAATAACCGACATTATGATGCCAGAGATAGACGGCTTCGAGCTGATCAAAAAGATAAAAGAAGTAAGACCCGCTACAGGTATCGTGGTCATAACAGGCTATCCAAACCAGCAAAATATCCAGGACGCCCTGCAGCTTGGCATCATAGACTATCTACCCAAACCCTTTACACCAAACGTCCTGACCGACATCGTGTCCAAGGCCCTTGATGTAGCGAAGAAACTCAAACCATTTATACCTGAGCCATCAGTTGAAATAGAATCAAAGGCCAAGTCTGAAGAGTTAAAGTCCATCATAGATAAATACAAAAACACCCCTGGCAGCCTGATAACCGTTCTTGCTCAGGCACAGGGGGTGATCGGTTACCTGCCGCCATCCGTGCAGAGGCTTATAGCCAAGGGCCTCAGGGTCCCTGTAAGTGAGGTACACTCGGTCGTCTCCTTTTATCCCTACTTTACAATGAAGATACGAGGTAAGCACAACATAAAGGTGTGTGTAGGAGCGGCCTGTTACGCCAAAAGGTCCAACGAAATCCTAAATAGACTAAAGGAGACACTTGAGTTTAACGATGACCATGTTACCCAGGACAGGTTGTTTTCATATGAGGAGGTCAGATGCCTTGGGGCGTGCGGCTATGCCGCCGTCGTTGAGATCGATAACGACACACATGGAGCCGTGGAGCCAGAGGGCGTTAGCACACTACTAAAACAATATAACTGAGGAGGATGTTATGGCAGGACTGACCATAGACGAGCTTACTAGAATAAAAGAAACCTACAAAGATCCCTCACAAGGTGATACGAAATATAATGTCATCCTCTGTGGAGGCTCAGGGTGCAGGGCTAAAGGCAGCCTAAAGATCAAAGCGGCTATTGAAAAACAACTAGAAGACAAGGGTAACGGCAGCCTGATCTCAATTCATCTTACAGGGTGTAACGGGTTCTGTGCTCAGGGTCCTGTTATGAAAGTCTATCCAGGGGGGATTTTATATCAGAGCTTTAAGGAACAAGACGTCTCAGCCATTGTAGAGGAGCACTTTCTAAATAACCGGCCAGTTGAGAAACTCCTATACAAGGACAACAAAGACCCCAAGGGTAAAACCACTATTGCCTCCACACAGGATATACCGTTTTATAAGCTACAGCATCAACGTGTACTTAAAAACAGGGGCTTCATTGACCCCGATGATATAAATGACTACATTGGCCGCGACGGTTATATGGCCCTGGTAAAGGCTGTAACACTGATGGAGCCGCATGACATCCTCAGATCTGTCAAGGACAGCGGCCTCAGAGGTCGGGGCGGCGGCGGTTTTCCAACTGGTATGAAATGGGAGATTGCCTCAAAGGCAAGCGGCCCAAAGACCGATAGATGGCCGGTAACCCAAAAGTTCCTCATCTGTAACGCCGGACCAATCTCTAGAAGCATCGTCGAAATAGACCCGCACCTCATCATAGAAGGCATGGTCATTGCCGCCAGGGCTATGGGAGCCACACAGGGTTACATATACGTCAGAGAACCTGACAACCTTTTTATTGTAAACAGGCTCAATACAACCCTGAAAAAGGCCAGAGAATGCGGTTTCATAGGAGAGAATATTTTAAACACGGGCTTTGATTTCGACAATGCGTTATCTATGGGGGCCGGTACGTTTATATGCGGTGAGGAAACGGCAATGCTCAACTCTATGGAGGGAAAACGCGGATATCCAACGTCTAAACCTCCATATCCGGCTACCAAGGGGTTGTGGGGTTATCCCACGGCCGTTGACAACGCCGAGACCTTTGCCAACGTCCCTCAGATCATATTACATGACCCAGCGTGGTTCAGGCAGCTTGGCACAGAAGACTCGCCGGGGACGAAGATCTTCACACTGACTGGCGAGGTCAACACCAACGGCCTTATCGAGGTAGACATGGGGATCACGTTTCGCAGCATAGTCTTTGATATCGGCGGTGGGATGAAGAAAAAGAAGACCTTTAAGGCACTGAGCATAGGTGGCTCAACCGGCGGGTTCATCCCTGAAAGCCTGCTCGACATAAGGGCCTCTTACGCAGACGTTGTAAACGCCGGCACGATCATGGGCTCAGGCAATCTCGTTGTCATGGACAACAACTCTTGCATGGTACACACCGCCATGTACGCAATGGAGTTTGCCACAGGTGAGTCTTGTGGTAAGTGTGTGCCTTGCCGCATTGGGACTAAGGTCATGTATGACAAGCTAATAAGTATAACAGAAGGCAGCGGTGTTATGAAAGACGTTGAGACGCTGCACGACTTGGCCGCCGAGGTCAAACGCACATCGCTATGTGGCTTTGGGCAGACCAACCCTCTTGCTGTACTCACCACTATAAAGTATTTTACAGACGAATACGAATCCCACATCAAGGACAAGTGGTGCAAGGCAGGAAGGTGTAAGAAGCTGTGCACCTTTTACATAGACCAAAGCGTATGTACCGGCTGCACGTCATGTGCCCGTAAATGTCCTCAAAACGCCATCGCAGGTGAGAAAAAGAAACCCCATGAAGTCGATCAGGCGCTGTGCGTTAAGTGCAGGAGCTGCTATGAGACATGCACGTTTGGGGCAGTCAAGATAGGGCCAAGAAATATGTTTGAATCCCAGGAGATTAAGCCATGATAGAGTTTATTATAGACGATAATAAGGTCGCAGTAGAGAAAAATACTACGATCTTAAAGGCTGCATTAGATAACAACATCTACATACCCCATCTGTGTTGGGACAGGCGTTTGACGCCTTTTGGCGGGTGCCGTATGTGTCTGGTTGAGATAGAGGGGCATAGCCGTTTCTTTGCCTCCTGTGCCACCCCTGCGGAGAACGGGATGGTCGTGCATACCCAGACGGAGGAGATCCTCAAGGCGAGAAAGATGGTGCTAGACCTGCTCTTGGTGCATCACCCCTTGGATTGTCCTATCTGTGACAAGGCTGGTAATTGTCAGCTCCAGGACCTTGCCTACAAGTATGGCCCCTCTGTAAGCAAGTTTGTTGGAGAGAGACACAATGCCCCTGAGGATATCACAAACCCTTTGATAGAGCGCAATCCCAACAGGTGCATCATGTGTGGCAGGTGCGTTAAGGTGTGCTGGGAACACCAGGGGGTTGGGGCAATAAACTTCATAGACAGGGGTTTTGGCACTAAGATAAGTCCACCGTTTGAAGAGACCCTCAACTGTGAGTTCTGCGGTCAGTGCATAGACAGTTGTCCCGTTGGGGCGCTTGGAAGCAAGCCCTTCAGACACAGGGCCAGTGCCTGGTTCTTGGAACACAAGAACAACATCTGCCCATACTGTGCCGTTGGCTGCGTTATAAAATTTGACATCAGAGAGGGCAGGATACTCAATGCCCAGGGGGATGCCGTTAAAGGTATTAATAAGGGCGACCTGTGCGCTAAGGGTCGGTACGGTTTTGACTTTATATACGCAGAAAACAGGCTTAAGACCCCGTTAATCAGGAAAGATGGTGAGCTAAAGCAAACAACGTGGGAGGAAGCGGCTTTTTTTGTAGCTCGCCGTCTGCGGCATATCAAGGAAAGTAAAGGGCCTGACAGAATAGGGGCGATAGGCTCACCAAGGTGCACAAACGAGGACAATTACATGCTTCAGAGGTTTATGCGTGAGGTGGTAGGCACAAACAACATAGATTCATCGGCCAGTCTCGGCTATGGCAGGATACATAAGGCCGTTGATATGACCTTTGGCCTAAGCAGCCTCCCCATCGACCATAACAGTCCTATAGACAAGGACGTCATCCTGCTGCTTGAATCAGACGTGACATCCACACATCCTATTTGGGGATTGAAGTTCATCGAGGCAAAGCAAAAAGGCTCAAGGCTGATTGTGGCCGACCCCAGGGAGACCAAGCTCTCCCGTCATGCCCAGACCTGGTTAAGGATAAGACCGGGGACGTCGCAGGCGCTAGTCTACGGCATAATGAAACTTGGCATTGACGAGGGGCTGCCAGCAAGGGTTCAGATGACCACCGGTATTGGCAATTATGCCGAGATGGCCAGCATGGTACGTGAGTTTACCCCTGAGGTGGTGTCTGACATTACCGGTATAGATAAGAATGAGTTTGTGGATGCAGCCTATGAGTTTCTAAATGCCCAAAGGCGGCTTGTCGTGTTGACCGTCTGTCCGGCTGACAACAATAAGGGGTTGGACACAGCGCTGGCCGCCTCCAATCTTGTGATGTTTACAGGTGATGGCCCAGCAGCGCTTCAGATGCCCGCTGAGTATTCTAACACGTTTGGTATCTGGAAGATGGGTATAACCCCCGACTATCTGCCCGGGTACAGAAAGATAGATGACAATCCTGGCAAGGATCTTTATACTATGCTCTACGAACCAGATCAGATAGATGCACTGTACATAATGGGAGAGGACCCGTTGATAGCCTTCCCAAACCTCAAGAGACTCGAACAGACCATCGAGAATCTTGACCTTCTTGTGGTTCAAGACATCAGGCTTACGGAGACGTCTCGTTATGCGCACGTCGTACTGCCGGCAACGAGCTGGTCTGAGAAGGACGGTACTTTTATCAGCGCCTCTGGTCAGAGTCAGAAGGTCAACAAGATTGTTTCACCCGCTGGCGATGCGATCCCTGACTGGCAGATATTTAGAAACCTGTACCGTGTGATGCACACCCCCATAAAGATAGAGAGCCTAAAGGATTTACAGGAGGAAATTGCAGCAATTGACGTACACCCAGGGAAACAGAAGTGGAACTATATCCCCAAGCCATTTAAACTCATTCGAGATCCCAAGTATCCGCTTTCAATGGTTACGGGCAATCTTATGCAGCACTCAGGAGCGTTGTCTGTAATGTCAAAGAGCTTGACGCACGTCTTCTCCGTCGCTTTTATTCAGATAAGCGAGGCCGATGCTATCAATTATAAGCTCGAGGACGGTGCCCGCGTCTTCATACACTCTGCTGATGGCACAGCCACTACATCGGTACGTATCACGGATGAGCTGCCACAGGGGATGCTCTTTGCCCCCATACACTTTAAGCATGGAAGGGTTAATGAGTTGTCATATGCAAATAAGGATGGCAGCATGGCGCCGGTTAACGTTTACATAGAACCGATCATCGCTGGCTAAGCATTGTGGCAGTATAGAGCTAGAGATGCGCGTGATTATTCAGACATCAGTGTTACTGGTGTTGTCGAATGTCTTTATGACATTTGCCTGGTATGGCCACCTAAAGAATCTACATAGCAGGCCGTGGTATATTGCAGCCCTGGTAAGCTGGGGCATTGCCCTTTTTGAGTATTTGATTCAGGTACCTGCCAACAGGATTGGGTTTGATGTGCTGAGTCTGCCACGGCTTAAAATCCTTCAGGAGGTCATAACGTTAAGTGTGTTTGTGCCTTTTGCGGTGTTTTACATGGGGCAGCCCGTAAAATTAGATTATCTGTGGGCTGCTATGTGTCTTTTGGGTGCGGTGTACTTTGTCTTTCGTGGATAGCGCTTTTCCCCCTCAATCTTGGAGAGGAAAGAGGGGGTGCACAGGCGTAAATTAATAGCTGCATACGGGTTGTTCTGCCGTCTCTAAACGCTTGAGCAGGTCCTTGATAAAGACCTCTCTTTCCTTTAACCCCATGCGGAAGTCCATTTGATCGGTGTCGCAGATCTCCATACGGAGTTCGGACAGGTAGCTCTCTAATATTTCCCTTAACGTTGTTGCCTCGTCCTCGTTGAGTTCAAACTTGATCATCGTCGTTCTCCTTATATTGCGCTGTTTTTATTATTTTACCGCCGTAGGAGAATCAGTTAAAACCTCTGCCGCTCGTCCTTGCTCACCCTATAGTTATATGATATACCGTCGCCCTTGAAATGTCAATCAGAGGAGGGAGAGGGGAATGTGGAGGGAGGAGAAGGGGGAGCTCTGCTCCCCCTTCTCCCTCTCTTTCTCCTTCTTCTCCCCCATCCTTCCGCCACAAAAAAAACCTTGTAACCTTTCCCTTACTGCCGGCGACTACTAAATCAAGAAGGCAAATGGATGCCTCAAAAGAAAATCATAAGGAGGACACACAGATGTTAGTAAGAAGAACGGTAAGGGCGGTATTGGTAGCAATGATGTTAACACTGACCATCACAGGGACGCTGATGGCAGGAGTGGGCGACGGACTTAAAGGCACAGGAGACACGGAGCACATACTCCTCAAGGCGCTGGTTCAACTGAACCTGACGGATGCCCAAAAATCAGCAATAGCCGGCATATTAAAAGGCCACAAGGACGAACTCAAAAGCGACATACAGGCAGTAGTCGACGCCAGAGTGCAACTGTTTGAGGCCATCCACGCAAGCATCTACGACGAGACCAAGGTAAGAGCACTCTCAAGGGTACTGGCAAACAAGGAAGAAGAACTGGCCGTGCTGCGAGCAAAGATAGTCAACGAGGTCAACTCTGTCCTGACAGTCGAGCAAAAAGCTATACTTGAACAGGCAAGGGAAGACTTTGCGGCCATGATTAAGACAAAGGTCGAGAAGATACTGACACTAATAAATACATGGATCAGTAAAAACAGCTAAGACACTACGAGAATCCCTGGCGGGTCAACCGCCTGCCAGGCGTTCCAAAAAAAACTTGACAATGTCAGATTTAAATAAACATAGAGATTGTCTGAACTAGGATTACACGGATGAAAGGATTTACAGGAAAGAGAGATAACACAATCCTATAATCCGTTAAATCGTGGTTCAGGCATCTTAATTGCAAATATATGGAATATGACAATCAATGATGAATACTACTAAAATATATAGCGCCGCTGAGGAGCAACTATCCGAGAGCATCGTTGGCCAAAGCGATCAAGACGTTATATCCTCAATACTCAACGGCGCAATAGACGAGTTTGAGATTATATTAAAACGCTATGAAAGATACGTATTTGCTATTGTAATTAAACACGTGCCATACGAAACAGCTCAGGAGGTGGCACACGAGGTTTTTATAAAGATATACTACGGACTGAGGTCATTTAGGGGCGAAACCCCCTTCAAACACTTTGTAGCAGCTATAGCAGTCCGGAGCTGCTATGATTACTGGCGGCAGTGGTACAAGTCCAATGAGGCGCCCATGAGCACCCTGACGCAGGAACACAGTAACTGGTGCGACTCGGTTATAGCATCGGAGTCCCTGGAGATCTTTAAACAGAGCCAGAGTTCAAGGGAGGCAAAAGAGGTGCTCCACTGGGCCTTAAACGCCATGACGCTAGAGGAAAGGATGGTGCTTACACTGACACACCTTGAAGGACTATCAGTCAAAGAGGCAGCAAAGCTCTTGGGCTGGAGCGCTATCAACGTCAAGGTCAGGGCGCATCGGGCGCGAACAAAACTAAAAAAACAGATAATCAAGCTAATCAACATAAAGGACGGTGATATGAAATGACTAAGGACAACAACGATAAGATAAAAAAGATAGAACAGTCACTTATAGATAGTTTTAGGACAGAGCAAGAGATTTTGGTCAGCCCTCAGTGGCATAACAATGTCATGCAGCGCGTCAAGGCCCTCCATGCCGATAAGGTCGTCAACAATATCCCGTACTCGGAGGCACTGATGTGGCGCTTTGTGACAGTTTCCTGCTGCGTAGCCATAATATCTTGCCTCGCTGCATTAGGTGCTGATATCAACCCTGAGCACAGCTTAACAAATCTCTTGTTAAAAGACCCGCTTGGGTTAATAACCACTCAGCCATTTTTATGGTGAGCTGACACAAAACGATAGGAGTAAGGATATGAAAAAATGGAAATTTACAGCGGCGCTAACATTGGTGTTTTTCTCCGGTGTCCTGACAGGTTCAGTGATCACCGGTCTTTACATAAAGCAGAGCATGGTAAAGGTGATACACGGCGGTCCCCCCGCCATAAAAAAGCTCATCGTTAAGCGATTAGACGAGAAATTAGACCTTACCAAACAGCAGCGAACCGAAATAGAGAAGATCGTCGGTCAAACACAGGCAGAAATCCAAAAGCTGCGTCAAAAGAATCAACCTGAGATAGAACGTATCATCGAATCAGGCATAACAGTTATGAAGACAAACCTCAACCCCGATCAGCAAAGAACACTGGAGTCGATGTACGAAAACGTAAGAAACAAATGGCACATCAAGGAAGCAGCGGACTGATCATTTCCCCTTCTTAACTATGCCGATGATGTTTGGAATGGGCCAGGGTTGGTCGTTGTTGTCTGAGCCTGTGCGTTCGATTTCGGTATCCTTAGTGGAGAGGTAGAGAGAGGCTTGCCTGCCGCCTTCCAGATACATAGCGTTGTTTATTGATATTGGCAGCTTTAATAATATATCAATAAAGTCGTGGACTGTGTAGGGTGTACGCGTAAAGATAAACAGCACGTTGCCGCTTTTATCCATACCAAGAACGACCATGCTCCAGGCGCCGGATTGTCGGGACCAGACGTTTTTTTGCTGGCAGCTTATCATCCTTATGTTCTGTATGAAGGAGTTGTACTTGTCCTTAAGTTCATCATAATTGTGACACTCAAGGTCTACGAAAAGCACAGGGGGTACATAAGAAACGACAGGATTAAACGCAAAGAAGGCCTTATATGCCTTGGCCAGTCTGGGATTGTTTAAGTGTTTGAAGTTCTTCATAAACCCAACGCTTGTTGCACCGTCAGCCTGATACATACCGGCGTTTACGGCAAGGATAAGATTGTGTTTCTTGGCCCATTCCTTCGCAGTCATCACCTCACCTCCAAGTTCAGATACACTGAACAGTTTGAAGGCATAATAGGTTGGGTCAACCTTTACAATCGTAATCTTATAGTCATCGGCATCATGTTTTATGGGCGGATCAAACTCCTTAAGGAATAATCCATCGTCAACCTTTACCCACGCGTCATTTCCATTGGCAGCGTTAGCTACATACAATGGCATGACACACAAAACCCAAAATAAATATAAAACTGTCTTCATCTTTGTACTGTAAAACTGGATAATAAAATATTATAACATGTTAGCTAGGAATAAGAATTGAGATGCTTTTCCCGCGGGTGCATAATTTTTTATGGTTTATAGAAATAAAAGGGAGAGCTCTGCTCCCCCTCAGACGTCCTCGCAAGGGGATCAGTCCCCTTGACCCTGTAAACGCCATGTATTCTTAGTACCCATGCTAAAACTTTCTTCTGGTGTATTAAATATGCTAAGCTACACTAAAGGCAATGATGATTGAACAACCCCAAATCAAGGTATTGGTTATAGAAGAATCTGAGGGCAATAGTAAGATAGTTGAGGCTATTTTAGCAGAAAAAGATTCTGGCGGTTTAGAGTTAAATCAGGTAAGTTCTCTGGAGGATGCTTTGTGGCATCTTAAGCACAAAGTTTTTGATGTGATCATGATAGATCTATCTGTGCCGGATGCTCATGGTTTTGATGCTTTAATAAAGCTCAACAGGCAAGCCCCAAACATTGCCACTATTGTCATAACCGCGTCGGATTATGAAACACACATCTTAAAGGTAATCAAGACAGGCGTTGAGGATGTGGTCACTAAAGGAGACTTAGGCCAACATGCTGTCACACAGGCTATCTATCATGCTATTGAAAGGTACAGGGCTACAGCAGAACTCAAGGATATGGTTGAGGGGTTAAGCGATAAGCAAGAGACAAGACCGTATGATCGTTTTTCTTTTTTCCCAATGACCGACATAACGCCGCAACTGTTTGGATTGGCGCCACTGAGTCAGAGTTTACCGGAGACGTTTGCTGAGATAGTCAACTGTTACGGGGAGCTTTTGGGTGAGTTGACGAAGCGCAGGGATAATCATGTAGAGCGTTATATGACAGAGACACTTCGTGTAATAAGTCAGCAGTTGGGTCTTCTGAAGGCTGGCCCCAAAGACGTGGTCGAAATCCACGTTACAGCTTTGAAACACAAGCTGCATGAAATAAAGCAGGATAAGATGCACCTGTATATTGAGAGGAGCCGGTTGTTGGCGCTTGATTTTATGGGCTATCTGGTGTCATATTATCGCAGCTACGCCTACCTTTCAGAAAAATACAAGCAAAACAGCCTAGATATCTCAGCCATGATTGCTGATAAGAGCGACAGGAATTATTAATCAAACCCCAAACAAGATTGCCAGATAGTGTATAATACGTATCTATGTTTAATCCACAGACACACGACATCATAAAAGAGCTGGCCTTGGGTCTAGCAAACAAGGAGTTCGATGCTGGGTTGAGGAGCTCAGAACGTTTGCTTAATATCTTAAAAGAATCATGGTCTCCCAACTGTGTGGGCATCCTCAACAGCAGCGATCTAGCCCA
Source organism: Nitrospirae bacterium MYbinv3 (assembly GCA_002753395.1). GTDB lineage: Bacteria > Nitrospirota > Thermodesulfovibrionia > Thermodesulfovibrionales > Magnetobacteriaceae > Magnetobacterium. Next base: position 13,329 of record PEAB01000012.1, read on the forward strand.
GTTGTTTAGGCAATCAAGCCCTATTAGGTACAAGCAGGATGACATCATAGTCAACGAGGGACAGCCAACTGATGGGCTTTACGTCATTGTAAGCGGTAGTGCTGCCCTGTCTTTTGAAAAGCAAAACGAGTTAGGATTTCCAATGAGTCTTATGTCACGCTTTATAGAGGCACACATGGCTAACAATAAGGCGTCGGTCGATCTGTTGACTGAAGGTGATGTCTTTGGTGAATCATCACTCTTTGGTGCCCCCGTAATCCCTTACACAGCTAAGGCACTGACCGACCTGTTGCTTATTAAGATCGAAAAGACCTCAGTAGAGCTCCTGTACAGTCAAAAACCACTGCTTAGGCAGTGTCTCCTGGATCTATATACATCCATACTTAACCGTATGACAGAGGAGGTAAGGGTGGCATCAGCTAAACGAGTAGGGCGCCTTTCAGATATCTTGGCCGGTATCACACAGCAGCCAGAAGATGCTGAGCTTGCCAAGATGGACTCACTAGTTAGCAGTGAGCCGGCAAACCCGTTTAGTCACATTAATAAGGCCAGGATGCTTCTTAAGAGAGGGGGCAAGGCGGAGGCAGTAGCAGGGTTTTTAAAGGGCGCCTCGATACTTAAGGGACTTAATGCCATGAGCAAGGCACTTGCTTTTTATAAGGTTGTTGCCCGGATAGAGCCTGATAACGTTGCTGTACAGGAGTCTATCGAAGAGCTTATGGCCATGCATCCAAGGCATCGCGGCCTGGTCAATAAGGCACGGGATTTAGACAACAGTCTGTTTCTCTCCCTCTTAGACCCATCAGGGATTCAGTCGCTCTTTGAGAAGGCAGGGCAGCGGCAGCTTCAGGCTGGTGAGGTCGTCATTGAGGAGGGGCGGCAGGCAGATGCGACCTATATCGTCAAAAAGGGTGCGGCGTTGGTCGACATTGCGGGATTGGGCAGCATCCCGCTTACAACAGGGGACATGTTTGGCGAGCTTTCGATCTTTACCGGTGAGCCGATAACGGCCTCCGTCAGGGCCGATGGTGCCCTTGAAGTCTACGTAATAAGCAAGCCTATGATTACTGACCTCTTAAACACCATCCCTGAGATAATATTCACCCTTGACAACGTATACCAGACAAGGACAAAGCAGATATTACAGGCACTAAAAAGGGATTACTAGGATTAATTAACTATAGTTTTGCACTTTCTGGATTCCTGCTTTCGCGGGAATGACATAGAGGGGTGAAATGCGCCATTTACTGTCATTCCAGCGTAAGCGGGAATCTATTTTCAAGAGCTGTATGAAATGCTGGTTTATAAAAAAGTGCAAAAGTATAGAATTAAGATCTTTTTCCTGTAAATCCCTTAATCTGTGTAATTCTAGTTCATATTAAGGTACGATGAGTAGGGGGTTGTTTAGGAGTGCGTTGTTCTGGGCGGAACGGACGGTGTTTTCGAGGAGCGTGGCTATTGTAACCGGCCCAACACCACCAGGGACGGGGGTTACCAGCGACGCCTTTTTCAGGACACCTTCAAAGTCAATATCCCCCACGATCCTGCCATCGTTTAAGACGTTAATACCGATGTCAATTACAACGGCACCCTCCTTAATCATATCTGCCTTTATAAGGCCGCTGACACCGGTTGCAGAGCAGACAATATCGGCATTACACAAATAAAAATCGAGATTAGTTGTGGACTTATGACAGACAGAGACTGTCGCCTCTTTAGAGAGCAGCATTATGGCCAGCGGTTTACCAACAGCCAGGCTCTTACCAATGACCACGGCGTTTTTCCCCTGCAACTGTACGCCGTAGTACTCAAGAAGCCTTATAACGCCAAACGGTGTGCATGGCAGAAAGCCCGACGGCATACACGGCAGGTGTTCTGCATACTGTGGCAGAAACTGCTTATCATTCGCCGGTTTAGAGAATCTCTCATCAAATATCTGAAATGTGGACTCCTCGGCAGCCAGCCTCCCAACAGAGACTGAGCCAAGACCGTCAACATCTTTTTCAGGCAGGACAGCGTTTACAACCCTTCTTGGGTTGATCCTTCGGGGCAGAGGGAAGATCACTAGCAGCCCGTTTATCCGTTCATCGCGGTTAATGTCATGAATGGAGTTTAATATTTCGTTAAGCGATATAGAGGTGGGCATCCTGTATTCGTGGGTGTTGATATTTACGCTCTTTGCAATGTTGATTGTGGCCTGAAAATATTGCAGAGAGGCTGGGTTATCGCCCACTATCATCAGGCCCAACCCTACATCTATACCTGATCTCTTAAGGTCTTCAACCTTTTGTTTTACCCTGGCTCTGATCTCGCTGGCCAGTGTGTGGCCTTCCATTACTGCACCCATAGAGGCTCGACTATTCCTTCTTAATTAGAGCTGATCCTTAAAGAAGTTGTACTTCAACTCATCGGCAATAGTTGTATATGGTCCGTGACCTGGCAAGACTTGTGTATCGGGGGGTAGTTTCATAAGGCGTCGAAAAGAGATTTGCAGGTCCTTTAGGCTGCCGCCAGGCAGGTCGGTTCTTCCAACTGAGCCGGCGAACAACGTATCACCGCTTATGAGCACACCCTTGATGTATAGAGATATGCTTCCGGGCGTGTGACCTGGTGTGTGCATGACCTCAAGCGAGTGCTCACCCATCTTGATAGTATCGCCTTCTGAGACGAGTCTGTCAGGGCGTGGCAGGTGATCTATCCTAAAGCCCCAAAAGGCTGCCATATCTCTTGATGACTCGTATATGCTAACCTCGGCTGTGTGGAAGATCAACTCTGCCATTGTGGCCTCTTTTACTTCTGGAACGGCGCCGATGTGGTCAAAGTGCGTATGAGTACACACGATGCTTTTTAGCGTTATACCAGCGTCGCCAGACCCGCCTAATATATGTCCCAGCACTCTGTCAGGCTCATCACCTGGGTCGATGACAATAGCCTCTTTGGTCTTTTCGTCTATCAGGAGGTAACAGTTAACTTCCAGCGAGCCAACGACTATTCGTTTAACTTCAATGCCCATGACCTTTCTAAATCACCCCGTAATCGCTTTCATTAATCGTTAATTGTGTTGTTAAAAGAACAGGTTTTGGTTTTTTAAGAGTCCTAGTGATAGCAAGAAAGCATATAGACAGAGTGACTCTATCATACCCAGACCAATGATCAGTATAACCATGACCTTGCCGGATGCCCCAGGGTTTCTCGCAACACCCTCACATGCCTTACTAAGTCCAATACCTTGCCCAATACCAGTACCTAAAGCTGCAATACCTATACCCAACATGGCCCCTATAGCCGCCATAGCCTTCACATTTGACGCTGAACCACTATCTGCACCGGTAACCTCGGCAAATGCAAGAGGTGAAAAAACCGCAACCATCATCAGTACAAGCAAAACTACTGAGAGCTTTTTCATCTCTACCTCCTTAAAAGATTTATATCATCATCAATGATATTTCTTGAAACCACAATTTAAATCAGTGAGACTCGCCCACAGCGCCTGACAGATACAGCGTTGTAAGCAGGACAAATACAAAGGCTTGTATTATGCTGACGAGCGTCCCAAGTCCAAGAAAAATGATCGGTATTATCGCAGGGGCAAGCACGCCCAACACTGATAGGATAATATGTTTTGATACCATGTTGCCAAAAAGCCTTATGGTCAACGTTACTGGTCTGGCTATATGCCCTATCACCTCTATCAGAAACATCATAATCATAAGGGGAAGTGCGAAAACATTGCGAATAGGCCCTACAAACTGGTTTATGTAGTGCAGCTTGTGTACCTTCAACCCGTAATAATGCGTAGCTAAGAAGACTGGTAAGGCGCAAGAAGCTGTAGTATTTATATTAGCAGTAGGTGCCTCAAACCCAGGTATGAGACCCATCAGGTTACATACAAGCACATACAGCCCCAGTGTGCTGATAAGTGGAAAGAGAGGTCTTGCCCAATGATCAAGGTTTTCCTTGCAGAGGTTATATAGGGCCTCAATAACCGTCTCAACTACGTTCTGTAGCCCTCTTGGCACGAGACTCAACGAACCCTTTACTAACACAGCAACCGTTATCAAGATGGCCATAGCCAACCATGAGTAAGTTACATAACCCGGTACCCCAGGTATTTGTATCAATGAATGAGACTGTTCCAAATACTCCCTCCTTAAATAAAGTGTATTTTACGTACATTGCATTTAAAAGTCAAGAAGAGATTTTTTATGGGCGCATAAGAAAGTCGTGGTTTGGGGAGACTCTGCCTCCCCTCAGACCCCTGCTTTAGTAGGCAAAGCCCTTCCTTCTTATTCAAACTTATTCAAATTGCGGAATTGCGGTTGACTTATTGATGTTACTTGTGATTTAATGAGAGACTTACAGGTAGTATGAAAAATAAGCATATACGGAGGGAGTAGAGGTGTTTAAGAACACAAAAATCGGGTTTCGTCTAGTATTTTTAGTTGGTTTTCTATCTATGCTTTTGATTGGTATAGGGATATACGGTTTGTATGGCCTAAATGTTAGCAATAAGCAGATAGGTGAGATCTATAATAACAATCTAATACCAGTGGAACAGTTGGCAGGCGTAAACGATTTAATGCGGGAGAACATGCAGCAGCTTTTTCTTGCCGGTATGCATGATCCAAGGATGGAGGAGAGTAAGCTGCATGATCACCCTATTACAAAACATACTGACGCCGTTGAGGAAAACATCGCCAAGATATCAAAGATATGGTCAGAGTACATGGCTGCATCTTTATCAGCAGAGGTAAAGGAAACAGCGGCGAAATATACAGAATCACGTGAGAAATTTGTTAGCAAAGGGTTACGGCATGTTATAGAGCTGCTCAAGACGGGGAGTTTTGCTGATGCAAACATACATATGGTCAAAGTTGTGGCACCATCGTTTAAAGAATCCAAAGGTATTGCGGAAAATTTGTTGAGGCTGCAAACTGAAACGGTAAAAAAGCTCTACGACACCTCAACAGCAGATTACAGGTCAATTCGTAACACATCCATTGCGACTATAATATTGGGATTGTTACTTGCCATATTTGTGGCCAGCCTCATTATAAGTTCTATCACAAGACCTTTACAGGCATGTATTGGTACTGCCAACAGCCTGTCAGACGGTGAGCTGGCTGTTACGATAGACGCTGACCGCAAGGATGAGTTGGGTATACTTATGTCTTCCATGAAAGACATGGTAGAGAAGTTCAAGGACGTAATAAACAATGTACGAACCGCTGCTGAGAGCGTGACAGAGGGGAGCGGGGCGCTTAGCTCTACGGCTCAACTAATGTCGGATGGTTCTACGCAGCAGGCTGCATCCATTGAGGAGACGTCGTCCTCAATGCAGGAGATGACAGCTAATATAAAGCAGAGCGCTGACAACGCCCAACAGACGGAGAGGATAGCCATGAAGTCGGCCAATGACGCAGATGAAGGTGGCAGCGCCGTAAGGGAGGCTGTAAAGGCGATGAAGGAGATAGCCGGCAAGATATCAATCATCGAGGAGATAGCCAGGCAGACAAACCTGCTGGCCCTCAATGCAGCAATAGAGGCCGCCAGGGCAGGGGAACACGGCAAGGGGTTTGCGGTTGTGGCCTCAGAGGTGAGGAAACTAGCCGAGCGCAGCCAGAAGGCGGCTGGTGAGATCAGCCAGTTGTCCATCACCAGTGTTCAGATAGCAGAAAAGGCAGGCCAGATGCTTGTTAAGCTGGTGCCAGATATCAGAAGGACATCCGAACTGGTGCAAGAGATCACCGCCTCCAGCTCCGAACAGAGCACTGGAGCAGATCAGATCAATAATGCTATCCAGCAGCTTAACCAGATAATACAGCAGAATGCATCAGCTGCCGAGGAGATGGCTGCTACCTCTGCGGAACTCTCCTTACAGGCTGAACAGCTTAAGAGCACTATTGCATATTTTAAGACAGGCAACAGCTCTAAGCCGCAGGGAGCAGTTAGCGCAAAAGCCAATAAACACACGAAAAAAATAGCATTTCAAAAGGCCCCGCAGCCCCAGCATGTTGAAAAAAGACAAGGGATGTCTCAAGTGATGGATGCCCAAAAAACCGGACGAAGGGCCGAGGACAGACGCTCAGATGGCGGTGTAACCATAAAGGTCGATGACGTTGAGTTTGAAAGGTTTTAAAGTGTGGTATAATAATACTTGCTCTATTTTTATCTATAAGGAGGTCTTATGGCAGTAGCCGGTATAACAGAGTTGTCACAATATCTGACATTTAAGCTTGATGACGAGGTGTTTGCCTTAGACATAGTGAAGGTGCGGGAGGTGTTAGAGTTTTCGTCTGTAACTAAGGTGCCGAGGACGCCTGAGTTTATGCGTGGTGTTATAAACCTCAGGGGAAGCGTCGTCCCAGTGTTAGACCTGCGCTTGAAGTTTGGCATGTCGATGACAAAAAAGACCGTCAATACCTGCATAATCATAGTCGAGGTAACACTCGATAGTGAAAAGACAGTGCTCGGAACCCTCGCCGATTCGGTTCAAGAGGTTATGGAGCTTGAACCAGAAAACATAGAACCAGCACCCAGAATCGGAAGCAGGCTTAAAACAGACTTCATCCGTGGTATGGGCAAACACAACGATGAATTCATAATCATTCTAGACATTGATAAGATATTCTCTATAGAGGAACTTGCCCTTATGCAAGAGGCAGGTTCCTCAATGTCAACTGCCACAGAAGAACTTGAGGCAGTTCATTAGAAACACGAATTAACTGGGGCCAAAGTACCGTATAATGGGCTCAAGGGGACTGCCTGGCGACTGTAGGGAGTGGACTGATAAACGAGCGTAGCGTTTGTGGGCGGGTCTGAGGGAGTGGGTTGTAACCCTTGTGTCAGTAGGCAAAACCCTCCATTTTTAATACGTACAGGTGAACTATTGTGTACCCATGAATTTTATATGAAAGTCTAAAAACATCATACACAATCAAGGACTTTCATTGCTTGTTGTGTCCGTAAGGTCATGGTGGTTCTTATGCACCCAAAAGACGGGTGCATAAGAATTTCATGGGGGATAATAAAAATTAATGGGGTCAAGGAGACTGATCCCCTTGTGGGTGGGTCTGAGGAAGGGCAAAGCCCTCCATTCTATTCAAAAATCCCCACGACTTTCTTATGCACCCCAAAAGACGGGAAAAGACAGTGGTACAAATAAAAGCAAAAAGGTTATAATATACCGTTGACGTAAGAGAAAAATATGTTTAATGACAGAGTCTTAGTTATAGAAAACGATCCATCCTCTATTGATGTTATCGTAAGATCTTTAGGAGCTAATGGTTATGATATAGCTGTTGCCAAGTCAGTGCAAGATGGCTTGGTGCTGTACCAAAAACTACAGCCGGAGCTGGTAATGTTTGACCTATCGGTGATTGATTACAATGGGTATGAGTTCTTTGAGCAGATGTCGACAACCGGTTCAGATTCTTGTTCCCTTATGGCGTTGACATCAGGCTGTGATGAGGGGTGTTTGGACGCAAAGTGGGTAAAAGAAGGGATTAGCGTATTTTTAACAAAACCCCTTAATGCTTACGAGGTCAGCTCTGTGGTCAAAAACACAATAGAACTTAAGCGGCTGCAAAAGGAGTGGAAGAAGGAGTTTGATGGTCGGTTAAGGGCTGAGAATGCCCTTAGTGAAATGGAAGGTCGTTACAGATATTCGATTGAGTCCATAGAAGAGTTGCAGACAATCTTTGATAATATACCGTTGGGCGTTGCGTATATCGATAAGGATTTTAGGTTTCTGAAGATCAACAGTTTTTTGGAGAAATTAATAGGATTAAACAGCGCTGAACTTGTAGGTAAGAATTGTTACAGTACTGTAGGTGAGTTTTCGAAAGACGTCTCAAAAAGCGACTTGGAAAAAATATGCAGCTTTTGTAAAAAGGATGAGTGTTTTGCCAGTAAAACGGCAACTGTAATTGAACGTCCATTAGGCGATATGGTATTAAGGGTAACGACTGTACCGGAGTTTGACGATAGTGGCAATATATACAGGTTTTTAGAGATCGTCGAGGATATAACAATGACCAAGTATACTGAGGAGAAAATGGTAAGAAATTACCAGATACAAAGTGTGGTTGGTACAATTCTGCAGATATCCTTAGAGCCTGTCACACTTAAGGAGCAGCTTGATCAAATACTCGATCTGATCTTTTCTATCCCTAGTCTGTCTCTAAAATCTAAAGGTTCGATATTTGTTAGGAAGCCAGGCTCTGACGAACTTATTATGATGGCAGTGCGGGGGTTTAACCCAGCCCAGATAGATGCCTGTCTAAAGGTAACTTTTGGTACATGCCTGTGTGGGATTGCCGCACAGACAAGAGAAATCGTATACGCCCCCTGTATAGACGAGCGACACGTGATAGAGGTTGATACCTATATACCTCACGGTCATTACTGCGTACCGATTATAAATAAGGGAGAGATACTTGGCGTCATTAATCTATACATTGCCTCTGGTCATATAAGAGACAAATCAGAAGAGGAGTTTCTTTCGATAGTAGCCAACACAATAGCCGGCGTCATCGTACGTAAAATAGTTGAGGAGAGCTTAGTGGATAAGGAGGAACTCTTGCGCAGCGTAGTACAATCCACTAAGGATGCCATCGTAACGATTGAAGGGGATGGAAACATCCTGTTCTGGAACCGTGGGGCAGAAGACATCTTTGGCTATAAAGAGAAGGATGTAAAGGGGCAGCCCCTGACGATTGTTATACCGGAGCGCTTTAGGGAGGCTCACCAACAGGGGATTAATAACGTCCTAACCAGCGGTAATTCAACGTTAGTTGGACAGACATTTGAGGTAGTTGGCCTCAGACGAGACGGCAGCGAGTTTCCAATAGAGTTGTCCCTTACTAGAGGGAAAGCGCACTTTAAGGATTTCTTTACAGGTACCATGCGTGACATCACCAATAGGAAGCGTACAGAAAAAGAACTGCAAAAAGGCATAGACAAGATGCGTAAGACCATCGGCGGCATCATACAAACCATATCCATGACCGTAGAGGTCAGAGACCCTTATACGGCAGGTCATCAACGGCGTGTGGCCAATATAGCTCGCGCTATTGCCAGCGAAATGAAGCTCTCTGAGGAGGTCGTTGACGGCATACGTATGGCCGGCGTCATACACGATATCGGCAAGATATACGTGCCCTCCGATATCCTAAGTAAGCCCGGTAAATTAAATGAACTAGAGTTCGGACTGATTAAACTGCACTCTCAGATCGGTTATGACATCTTAAAGACGATAGACTTCCCCTGGCCTGTTGCAACTATCATACTGCAGCATCACGAGAAGGTTGACGGTTCAGGTTATCCATCTGGCCTCAAGGGTGAGGAGATACTCTTGGAGGCACGCATCCTGTGTGTGGCAGACGTAGTTGAGGCTATATCCTGCCACAGACCCTACAGGGCAGCTCTTGGTATAGATACCGCCCTGGTTGAGATATCAAAAAACAGAGGGATACTGTATGACCCCGACGTTGTGGACGCCTGTTTAACCCTTTTTCGAGAAAAGAATTTCACATTTGAATAACAGTTATCATCGCGGCGAGGTCTGCTTAGTAAAGCGCACATGAAGCCAATAAGATCCATAAAGACAAAGTTAATAATACGTATTATTATTGTTTTTGTCCTGCTGTCAATGGTGTTACAGGCAATAATGTTTTATAGTTTTAGATACCTCAGCATAGACAGCGCACAAGAAAAGGCATCAACAGTAGCAGAGTTGACAAGAGACGCCATAACATCGTTTATGATCTTAGGAGTATACGATAAACGCAGTGTGTTTCTTGACAGGATTAAGTACGCCTATGGACTGAAAGAGCTAAAGATATTAAGAGGAGCAAACGTCGTAAAGCAGTACGGAGGCGTTTTTATAAAAGATCAAGTAAAATCACCTTTAGAACAGAGTGTTTTAGATACAGGAAATAAAGACTTTTCTTTGCAGGAAACCTTTGTGAACGCCGAGTTTTCGTTGGTAATACCATATAAAGCATTATCAGACCACAAGGTTAGATGTCTGAATTGCCATAATGCAACGGAGGGCGAGGTGCTTGGCGCTATTAGCCTGGTTATGGATCTGTCAAAACATCGAAAACAGAGTATCTCTATCATGTCATACATGATTATTATATCACTGGTTTTCTCTATAGGCACACTGTACATTATCTACGTATTTTTTAAACCTTATACTGAACTGTTTCAAAGGCTCAAATTTGGCTTTCAGAAGACGCAGGAAGGCGACTTCAGTGAAACGATTGAGGTTCCTTTGTTGGATGAGGCAGGTGATGTGGCAAAGGGATTTAACAGTATGAGTGAGAATCTCTCTAAGACGCTATCGTCTATAAGCAGCAGGGTGTCGCTCTTGATAGGCCATGAGGTCTTAAAAAGCGGCAATGCCATAAAAGATACTGAAAACACGGTTGATAACCTCGTCAAGATATACAACTTCAAACGTACCATAGAAAAGGACTCCAACAGGATAGAGATATTCTTAAGGTTTCAACAGATACTACAAGAGATGGGTATCACTACTTACTGCATATATGAGATAGATAATCAGAAGAACGTTATGTCGATTATATCATCTGACAGTCTCTTAAACGGCGTGCCAGGTTCTAAAGACATATCGACCTCCCCTGCGTGTATTTCGTATTGCAACGACGTAATTTTAAATAACGTGCATGAATGCAGGGCAAAGAGAACAGGTAATATTGTTGACTCCAAGGAATTTCCTGCAATATGCTTTCATTTTACCCCTCCAAAGATAGTTGGTGCTGTTAACCTATGCCATTTGTGTATCCCGCTGTACGTTGGTGGTCACGTTGGTTATATCATTCAACTAATTTACCCATTTGAAGGCTCTGATCACTTTCACTCTGTACTGCCTTACGTAAAGAGTTATTTACAGGAAGGTGAGCCGGTTATCCAAGCAAAAACGTTTATGGAGCTGCTCAGAGGACAATCACTTGTTGATCAATTGACGGGGCTTTATAACAGAAGGTATATGGATGAGATAGGCCCTAAGCTCTGCGCTCAAGCGCTGAGGAGAAATACAATACTAGGCATTTTGATGATCGACATAGATTTCTTTAAACAGGTTAATGATGACTACGGACATGACGTTGGCGATATAGTATTAAAAAATGTTGCCACTCTGATAAATTCTTCAGTGAGAGAGTCAGATATTGTAGTGCGCTACGGGGGTGAGGAGATTATAATCCTCTTGGTTGATGCAGTCAGTGCAAAGGCAGTAGATATAGCTGAAAAGATAAGAATAAGGATAGAAGAGACACCGATAGAGCATCCATCTGGGGTTTTGAAAAAAACCGTGAGCATTGGCGCTAGCGAATACCCCACCAATGCAAACAAGTTCTATCAGTGCGTTAAATACGCCGATGTAGCGCTGTATAAAGCAAAGCACGATGGCCGCAACAGGGTCTATAGCTTTTCCAAAGATATGTTAGAATAGAAGGGGAGGCTCGGCCCACTGTCGCAGGGGTTCGCACCCCCCTCCCTCAGACCTAATGTTGTTGACTTAAGCATTAATATGTAGGCAATATGTATGCACATGGGCGACATTTTAAGCAACCACGCCTGACATTTACAGGGTCAAGGGAACAAGTTCCCTTGTGGGAGGGTCTAAGGGAGGGCAAAGCCCTCCTTTTTTTCATCTTCACAACCTTAAGTCAACAGCATTACCCCTCAGATCTTTTTCTTATGCACCCCCGCTCCTTGACAACATTGTCTATATTAATAGATAATTTAGCGTGCAACAGGATTCAGTTATATATAAGAACATCCTAGAAAACATGAAAGATGGTGTAATGACCATCGACTTTGAGGGGCGCATCATTACGTTCAACCGTGCTGCTGAGGAGATCCTTGAGATTGACAAGGACAGTATAATTAATAAAAACTATGCCGAGATCTTCCTGCTGCATGAGGAAAACGATGACTTTAATCAGGTAATCTTCGATGCTGTATATGAATCCTCTATGAAGCACAACAAGGTCGTCTCTTTTAACGCCGGCAGTGGTATTAAGACGCTCTCTATGACAACCACTTATTTAAGCGCCGAGGGTAGAGATATCGGTGTGATCAGCGTATTTAACGATATAACCGAGCTTACGGAGCTGCGGGATGCCTTGCGGGCAATGGAGGAGATTAAGCGGCTTAACAACGAGCTGGAGGTACACAACAAGTTTATAAGAGGGGTGTTTGGACGCTATCTGTCGGACGATATCGTAAGGAGCCTGATAGAGACGCCTGGGGGGCTAGCACTAGGTGGCAAAAAGGAAGAGATAACGATAATGATGACCGACCTGAGAGGTTTTACCTCCCTTTCTGAGAGGCTCTTGCCAGAGACAGTGGTGGCCATCTTAAACAACTATCTAGCTGCCATGACCGACATCATCCTGAAGTATAAGGGTACAATAGACGAGTTTATAGGAGATGCCATACTGGTTCTGTTTGGGGCGCCGATCAGTTGTGCAGATCATGCGCAGCGTGCTGTTGCCTGTGCCTTAGAGATGCAGCTTGCCATGGAGGTGGTTAATCAGTACAACCGCGATCACGGGTTTCCTAATATAGAGATGGGGATCGGTATAAATACAGGAAATGTGGTTGTCGGCAACGTGGGTTCAAGCAAGCGCACCAAATATGGAGTTGTCGGACGCAACGTCAACCTCACCTCAAGGATTGAGTCTTACACAACGGCCGGGCAGGTGTTTATCTCTAGTGCGACAAAGGAAAGGATAACCCAGCCCCTACGGATTATCTCCAGCATGGAGGTAGCGCCCAAAGGGGTAAAAGAGCCTATTACCATCTACAACGTGGGCGGCATAGGAGGCATATATGATCTTTACTTACAAGACGCAAGCGACGTTCTCAATACGCTTGAAAGAGAGCTGGTCGTTAATTTATCAATCGTGGAAGGCAAGGACACGGGCAAAGCACAGTTTGAGGCAAGCGTCGTAAAACTCTCCAACAGAGAGGCAATCATGCTGACAACCGCACCCGTAGAGCCGCTGTGCAATATGAGATTTTTTATTAAGGGGCCGGACGGTGTTTTGATATCAGACAGTCTCTACGGTAAGGTCATAGAGAAAATGAGGCCAAGTTGCGTAACAGAGCCTGGCGTGTTTAGCATAAGGGTGAATTTTACCTCCATCCCGTCTGAGGTAAGCGATTATTTCAAAGGGCTTTTGTCGTAATTAATTACAAGTAGGGGAGACTCTGCCTGCTGACGCAGGGGTTAGCAACCCCCTCCCCTCAGACCCACCCACAAGGGGACCAGTCCCCTTGACCCCATTAATTTTTATTGTCCCCCATGAAATTCTTATGCACCCATGTTAAATTAAGTCATTGACAAAGGGTTGGTATCTATTTATAATAAGGAAAATTTTTAATAAAGAGGGTATTAGAATTATGAGTAGTCATGCTTGGAGACCAGTAGTTGTAATTGTTGCTGTAGTTATTGCCGGGCTTGTAGTGAGGCAGATGATCATCCCGAAGGATTTTACTGCAAAGAACGGAGACTACAAGTACCAGTGGCACCGTGCCAGTAACGAGGATGAATGGAAGAGAATGGAACCAAAACACATGGGACGGGATTTCTGCCAACAGTGTCATCCCGACAAGATTGAGGCTGTGGCAGATTCAGGGCATCAGCATGTGCAGTGTGAAAACTGTCACGTCCAGTTTGACCCTGAAAAGCGTGGACACAAGACCATCGACCTGAAGGCTGATTATAAGTACCAGCTTGACATCGGTATCGACAGATCCAGGGAGTTGTGTAAAAGGTGCCACTCGCAGCTAAAGTACAGGCCATCGGTTTACACGAACTTTTCAAAGGGGCCTATACCGTTTAAGATGATAGACCCGGAGAAGCACAACGCGGGCGTTGAGTGTGTCATGTGTCATGACGTTCACAAAACTGGTTTTAAGACTGGTGTTAAATAAGGGAAGGAAGGGCTGATAATGAAACTAACTAGACGAGAACTTTTGAAGATGGGTCTTATTTCGATCTGCGGTGCGGTCATACCGGTCAGTGCTTTTGAGGTCTTTAAACCAGAGGCTCTGGCGTCATTGATACATCCATTCAGTAAGAAAAAGAGATGGGCTTTTGTTGTGGACACGACCAAGTGCGTAGGATGCGGGATGTGCGTCAAGGCTTGTAAGCTTGAAAACGACGTGCCTTTCTACGCAGATATTCAAAGAACATGGGTGGAGAGGTATGTACAGCGTAAAGGTGGCGAAGTCATTATAGACTCACCGCGCGGGGCCAGATATGGTTTCACGGCAAACGACCCCCAAGGCAGAACAGATGTCCCGGAAGATGATATATCAAAGGGCTTTTTCGTTCCAAAACTGTGTAACCACTGTGAAAAACCATCATGCGTGCAGGTCTGCCCTGCCGGTGCCACGTATAAGACGGAAGATGGCGTGGTATTGGTTGACAGGAAATGGTGTATAGGCTGCGGTTATTGCATTACAAACTGTCCTTATTTTGCAAGATTCTTCCATCCTGTCTATAATACTGCTGATAAGTGCACGTTCTGTTATCACAGGATAACCAAGGGGAGAAAGACCGCCTGTGTGGAGGCCTGTGCCTTTGGAGTCAGAAAGATAGGGCTGCTCAATGACCCCGACAGCGAGGTGTTTAATATAGTCAAGACAGAGAGGGTTGCTGTGCTAAAACCTGAATATGGAAACGAGCCGCATGTATTTTACATCGGTCTAGACCATATTGTAAGATAAACGTGAAACTAAATTGAGGTGATCGATATGGAAGCAGGTTCAATAAACGAATCGGTACATGGGGCGCTGTGGACGATCAGAGAGTTGTACACGTATCCCAATGAGTATATGTACTGGACGGTGCACATAGTGGTGTATCCGTTTTTGACGGGTCTTGTGGCGGGGGCGTTTGTGTTGTCCTCGATGTACCACGTCTTTGGTAAGGAGCAGTTAAAGCCGGTTGCAAAGTTTTCTTTAGTGTTTTCTCTGGCCTTGTTGATTATGGCGCCGGTGCCGTTGCTGTTTCACCTGACGCAGCCGTTCAGGTCGATAAACATAATGCTTACGCCGCATTTTTATTCGGCCATTGCGGCCTTTACATTGGTGTATCTGACATATATGGCAATCGTTATGTCAGAGATATGGTTTGTGTTCAGACCGTTTATCGTAAAAAACGCCCTGGAAAAAACGGGGCTTATGGGACTGATCTACAAGGTTATGACGCTTGGATCATACGATGTCAGCGAAACGGCCTTGCACACGGATGAGAAGATCATTAAGGTACTTGCAGCAGTAGGCATTCCAGCGGCTGCGTTCCTACACGGGTATGTGGGATTTATCTTTGGTTCAGTCAAGACAGTGCCTCTGTGGAAGACGCCGTTGATGCCGTTTATATTCCTCATGTCAGCGATAATATCAGGTGTGGCCATCTGTATCATTACCTACACGGTTGGCATGTCATTAACCAGAAAATTCATTTGCGGCGCCTCAATCAGGAGCATGGCGAAGGTCCTTTCTATGTTTCTGATTATAGCGTTCATGCTTGAAGGCATAGACATAGTGTTTCATGCCTATACGGCAGAGGAGTTCTGGGGGATACTCAGTGAGCTCTTGTTTCAGCGATTTGCCTTTAAGATGATCGTAATCCAGTGGGTATGCGGTATGATACTACCGATGATCCTGCTTTTTATACCCAATGTTAGTATATTAAGGGCCTTTATATCGGCGTGTCTTGTTATCATTGGTGTGTTTATGATGAGGTGGGATGTTGTAATAGGCGGTCAATCGATGTCTAGGAGCTTTGCAGGATTCCTAAATTATAAGCTGCCTATATTGCCAACATCTATAGAGGCCTTTAGAGAAGGACTCTTTGCCGTTATAATACTGCTTGTTGCCCCTTTTGTATTGTTGTTTATATTCAATAAGGTATTACCTGTCTTTACCGAGGTCTTTACAGAAGAAGAATGCAAGCTGTCTGAGGGCAAATAATTCGCAAATGATAAGCAGCAATTCTAGATAGACACTCTATGAGGACGTCTATCTTTAGGATTGCTGCATACAAGAGAGGTGGTGGTTATGAAAAGATTAGTTGGATGTATCGTTTATGCGCTGGTAGTAGTCACCATTTTGTTGGCAGCACACAGGCTGAGGGCGGAGCCTGGAACACCAGCACCAGAGCAAAAACAACAGACCCCTCAAAATACACAACAGGTGCCTAAGACAGCGTCAGAACAAGCAGATGCTGAACACCACGCTACGATACCTAAGTACTTTACGACTAGACCGCCTTTTTCAGAGGGTATATTTCCATGTACCACGTGTCATGCAGGTCTAAAACCTGATAAGACACGTCGTGAACTCTACTTTCATACAGAGATATCGCTTAAACATGCGGCAAAACAACGCTGGTGCCTTGACTGCCACGATTCAGAAAATAGGGATAGGTTGAGACTGGCAAACGGTGACCACGTAACGTTTGAGGAGTCGTATATGTTATGCGGTCAGTGTCATGGTAACGTATTCAGAGAATGGAAGAAAGGGATTCACGGCAAGCGCACTGGCTTGTGGAACAGCGACAAACCAGGCGACAAAGTGTATCTTTTGTGTGTAAACTGCCACAATCCACATTCACCCCAGTTTAAACCTATAAAACCTCTGCCGCTACCTGTCAGACCAAATGAGATAACAAACATAAAAGGCACCTCAACCGTGGAGATTGAAGGACATAAATTATATATACCCGTGTACGGTAAGTAAGGTGTTTTATCTAATCGATGTGTATTGGCATTACAACAGGCGAAGAGAAGAAGGGGGATGGAAGGGATATATATGAAAAGAAGGGATTTTCTTAAAACAGCCTCAGTTGCCGTGGCGTTGGGTCTGGAGGGGATAGCGCTGCCGGATAGAGATGCTGGCGCCTCAATATGGGAGACATTTTTTCAGAAACACTTCAGGGAGATGACACAGGCAGAAAAAGAGGAGGTAGTTAAAAAACTTGAAACAGATTACAAAAAAAGATTTGGCAAAGACATAAAGGTCAAGGCAAATGGACCACTACCTAACGTTCTCTATGGCTACGGCTTGGACCTGACTCGATGCGTTGGATGCAGGAGGTGTGTATATGCCTGCGTTACTGAAAACAACCTCTCACGTAACCCACAGATACAGTATATATCGGTTTTGCGTTTTAAAAGCGGTGAAAAGTGGGTGGACGACCTTGAGGATGCTGATAAATACTACAACCCTGACGTAGTGCCTGAACCTGGCCACTTCTACATGCCCGTGCAGTGTCAGCAGTGCGAAAAGCCAGCCTGCACAAAGGTATGTCCCACACAGGCCACCTGGAAGGAACCAGACGGTATCGTCGTTGTGGATTACAACTGGTGCATAGGGTGCAGATACTGTATGGCAGCGTGTCCCTATGGCGCAAGAAAGTTTAACTGGGCGCAGCCAACTATCCCTGTTGAGCAGATCAACCCGCAAACACATTATCTTGGCAACAGGTTTAAGCATAGAGGGTGCGTTGAGAAATGTACATTCTGTATACAGCGTGTGCGTGAAAATCCGGGAAGATATCCAGCGTGTGTTGAGATCTGTCCGGTAGGGGCCAGAAAGTTTGGTAACCTGTTGGACGAAAAAAGTGAGATACGTCTCCTTATTGAAACCAAGCGGGTGTTTCGTCTAAAGGAACACTTAAACACAAATCCAAAATTCTACTATTTCTTTTCTCTTTAGAGGAGATTCCGTTATGTTTCGTTTTATTAAAGAGCTAATATTTCATTTAACCAGAGGGAGCGCTCTCTATTACGTATGGATCATTGCCCTGTTGGCAATAATCTTTAACGGTGTTGTGGCCTATACTCATCAGTTAGAGGCAGGACTCATCGTTACAAACATGCGAGATCAGGTGTCATGGGGGGCGTATATTGCAAACTTCACCTTTTTAGTTGGCGTGGCAGCAGCGGCAGTGCTTTTGGTCATACCAGCGTATCTGTACCACTTTAAACCGATAAAAGAGATAGTTCTCTTTGGTGAGATGATCGCTATCACGGCGTTAATAATGTGCCTGATGTTTGTTATTGTAGATCTAGGAAGACCTCAATTTGCCTGGCACATGCTAATAACACCTAACTTTCCAAACTCTCTTCTTGTTTGGGACGTTATTGCACTCAACGGTTACCTTGTTATAAACATTGCGGCTGTTTCATATATACTCTACAGGAAGGCACACGGTTTGGAATACAAGATGTCAATAATGTGGCCAATTGTAATGCTGTCTATCCCATGGGCAATCAGCATACACACAGTAACGGCGTTTTTGTATAACGGTCTGTCGTCAAGACCGTTCTGGAACGCCTCAATCGTAGCGCCAAGGTTCATTGCATCTGCCCTTTGCTCAGGCCCTGCCTTGATGATCCTCATATTTCAGGTGGCCAGGAGGCTCTCAGACATAGACGTTACCGATACCGCAATCTTTAAAATCGCTGAACTCATAGCATACGCAATGGGTTTAAACCTCTATCTGTTTGGGGCAGAGATTTTTAAGGAGTTCTACTCAGACAGCATCCACTTGGCGCCGATGAAGTACCTGTTTTTTGGTCTGAAGGGACACGACATCCTCGTACCGTTTGCCCGTACCGCTATAGTGTGCAACGTGGCGGCGTTCTTTCTGTTTTTAAATCATAAAACAAGGGAAAACTTCCTTACGTTAAATGTAGCTTGCATTCTTGTAATCATAGGTGTTTTTATAGAAAAAGGCGTAGGATTGATTATCCCAGGATTTGTGCCTGATACCCTCGGTGAGATATACGACTATTTTCCAACAGCTACGGAGGGTAAGATATGTATAAGCATTTGGGCCACTGGCGCTCTGATCTACACGTTTATGATAAAAACGGCTATTCCCATTTATAAGGGAGAACTCTCTCTCCTGTCTAAAGGTGTTTCACCTGCTATTTCAAAGATGCGTTCCTGATTAGACGTGAGCTTTAACGGGTATTTTTGATCAGAAAGCAGGAGCCATCTCTCTTAAAGCATCTGGCCTTTGCCAGCAATGTGGGACTGAGCTTTTTTGTCTCGGTCCTTGTAGGTGTGGCAATGGGACTTGGTCTAGATAGACTCTTTAATTCATCGCCATATTTGACGATAGCATTTCTGGTGCTGGGTACCATATCGGGATTTATTGAGGTATACAGGATCGCCAAGCGGGAGCTAGACAAGAATGAATAAAGTGAATAAACTGTGCATCCCTAACGAGCGAATTGAACCGGAGCCGGCCAATCCCAGCACCCGTAGAGAATGGATGCTAATCAGTTATGCTGTCTTATTGCTAGTAATTGCGGTTTGTATAAGCCTGTATCTCAATTGGAATAGGCAGATCGTGAGTGTTGGCATAGGATGGCTTATGGGGTTTCTAAACTACAGTGTGATGAGGTGGAGCACCAAAAGACTCATAATGCAGCAACAAGCCAAACTCATAATGATATTTCTAAATATGCTGCGTATGGGGTTTGTCTTTGTTTCTGTTATAATATTACTATTTCTAAAAGTAGTAACTATAAGCGGTCTGTTGGCAGGTTTTGCATTGATAAACATTTTAATCATAATTGATGGTTATCTAAACAGGGAAGGTTTGGATAAGGGACATGGTGGCTAGAAGAAGGAATAGAATAAAGGTTTTTTTGGTCATTGTGTTTGCCTTAGTTCCTTTATCTTTGGGCTTTTTAGGCGGATTTGTGTTCTGGTCGTTGTCTGACCTTCCTCGTATAAAACAGCTTGAGGAGTACTCGCCTCTAGAGTCCTCCTTAGTGTACTCCGCTGACAATGAGCTCTTAGCAGAGCTGTTTATAGAGAGGCGTACGTTTGTGCCTTATTACAAGATACCGGCGCACGTCAAGAATGCCTTCATTGCAGTAGAAGACAACCGGTTCTATAAACACAGGGGGATAGATTTTGTAAGGATCTTTGGCGCTTTGGTAGAGGATATCAAGGCGATGGGTTTTGTACAGGGTGGCAGCACCATAACACAGCAGCTTGCCAAGATGCTCTTTCTCAAACCTGAAAGGAGCATAGTAAGAAAGATCAAAGAGGCTGCCTTGTCTATTCAAATAGAAAGGCACTATACAAAGGACGAGATCTTAGGGCTATATCTCAATCAGACGTACTTTGGAACCCGCGCCTATGGCATAGAGGCTGCATCGTACACCTATTTTGGTAAAAGCACAGAGAAACTAAGCATTGCGGAGGCAGCGCTGATGTCGGCCATTCCCAAGGCGCCGTCGACATACTCTCCATTCAAGAATCCTCAGAAGGCGCTAAACAGGAGAAACTACGCCATAAGGAAGATGTACTCAAATGGTTTTATCACCAAGGAGCAACACGATGAGGCATTAAAGACACCGCTGCCTACCTTATACAACAGCAGGAGATACAAGGCGCCATATTTTATCGACTATATAAGGAGTGAATTAGAAGACAAGTATGGAGACAAGCTCTTTACAGCCGGCATAAAGATATACACCACCCTGGATTATAGGCTGCAAAGCATAGCTGATGAGGCCGTAGCCAACGGTATAAAGGCATTGAACAAGCGTGGCAGGAAGAACGTACAAGCCGCTCTGATTGCCATAGACTTACGCACTGGCACCATCAAGGCTATGGTAGGTGGAACGGACTTTTGGGAGACGCAGTTTAATCGTGTAACGCAGGCTATACGGCAGCCCGGTTCGGCCTTTAAGCCTATTGTCTATCTGACGGCATTTGACAGTGGTATGACTCCTGATGATACAATATTAGACCAGGAGATATCGTTTCCTGGAAAGAACAAGGAAGACGTGTGGATACCCCAGAATTACAAGCATGAGTACAATGGCACTGTTACGCTTCGTTATGCCCTGACGCAGTCATTAAATGCGGCAACCGTCTATCTAGGCAACCAGGTAGGGCTTAAGAATGTGATTGATATGGCAAAAAAGGTTGGTATTCAGAGTAAGATCCAACCCTACATGCCATCGTGTTTGGGTGCGTCGGAGGTGACGCCCCTTGAGCTTGCCTATGCCTATTGTGTCATGGCAACAGGGAAGAGGTTTGAAAACACCGCCATCGAAAAGATCGTAGACAGGGATGGTATCGTTTTAGAGGAATTCAATTTTAACAGCGAGGATATCATAGACGAGGCAGTTGTTGATAAGATGAAGGATGTACTTGGCTCTGTGGTGCAGCAAGGTACTGCTAAGAAGGCACTTGTTTTAAACAGGACGGTCTATGGCAAGACCGGCACGACAGATGACTACGCCGACGCTTGGTTCATGGGCTTTGACGACAATTTTGTGGTTGGCGTTTGGGTCGGCCGCGATAACCATAAACCGATCGGCGACAAGGAAACCGGTGCAGTAGCCGCACTGCCCATCTGGATCGACTTCATGAGTCATCTGTAGACGTGGTGAGATATGGGAAGAGGAAGAAGTGAGAAGAAGGAGAAGGGGGGCGCTCCGCCCTCCCCTCAGACCCCTCGCAAGGGGACGAGTCCCCTTGACTCCGTGATTGTGGTGCGTAAGATGGTTAAGATGTAAGCTCTGTGCATGTACCATAGGGGAGGATTAAATGGGTGTTCCACCCATTTAATCCGACGCCAGCCTGCGGCAGCATAGGAAATGTTAGCAGAGGTTGGGGGGTATCATCCATTCTATCAACCATAAGTTTTGTTCGTTTTTACTCAGGCATACGACACCTGCCATTTTAAAGGCGATGATGTCGGTATCGGTTTTGTTGCACAGCAGCAGCGAGGCAAGTTTGCTGAGGTGGGGGAGGTGTCCAACGAGGGCAGCTGAGCTGTCTATTGACTTTAGTCGTTCTGACCATATGGTTGGGGCATCGAGTGGTAAGAGGCCGTCTGTTTCAAAAACCCCATTTATGGGTTTAAGTGTATCGTTAAGAACCTTTGCTGTTTGGATGGCTCTCAGTTTGTTTGAGTGGTAGATCTTGTCGATCTTTATGTTGTTCCTTAAGAGGAATGTAGCCGTCTTTTTGATGTTTTCAATTCCAGCGTCGTTGAGTGGTCTTTGCGGGTCTTCTTCCTCGCTCTTTGCCTGACCATGTTGGATAAGATATAAGTACATAGCGTTTCCCTCCTTTGTCTTTGAGTTAGATTTAAAGTTTTCAGTCAATCTTTGTGCTCTTGATTATGAGTACAAAATCGAAGTCTATCATTAAGGCCAAATATTTACAATACGTTAATTGCACCAAAAACATACAGTGTTTACCTGATTGTATTTTTGTCTATATTTTTAGTAGAATGCTTAAGCTATTTTAGCTAACAATATTAATTAACAAAGAAATTTGGAGGTTGAGATGAGGCAAAAACTCATTGTTGTAATGCTCTCTTTTACTATGACACTAACTATGCTATTAACTACTAAGCTAAACGCCACTGATGATGCAAAAAGTTTGGAGAAAAAGGTATTTAGCGAATTTAAAGAAGTTATACCGAAAGAGAACATCAAAACAGTTGATGACCTGTATAAAAGGTGGTCAGAAGTTCGTGAAGAGCTTCATGCCGGTAAAAGTAAAGTAGTGATTTTAGATATTAGGACAGAGGCAGAGTTTGATAGCGGTCATATATGTGATTCAAATAATATTGATTCAGGTCTTGTCTATACAGTACCAGAAAAAATACCTGACACAGATACAGAAATCTGGGTGTTTTGTAGAACACAGAACAGAGGGGTATATTTTACGGGTTTGTTAATGAAGTACGGTTACAAAAAAGTATATCTTGTAGAGAAAGGTATTGCTGGTTGGGCTGAAAAAGGGTATCCGCTTGTAAATAAGTATATGGGTGAGATAAAGGTAACTAATTATCAGCACAAGTTCAAGGAGGGATTTTCTTTTAGAGAGAACAAGTAGTCTTTACTGCATATTTGGATGATAGCTATACACTTTTTAAGGGCATGGCTGACATAAAAACCATCTACAGCATATGCGGGATGTGTACCGTCAGATGCCCAATTGCGGTTGAGGTCAAAGACGGTACGATCAGACACATCTGGGGCAACCCCCACCTCTTAGGCGGATACAATCTCTGTGCACGAGGGGCGGCGGGCAAGGCCTTTGAGTACGACAACGAGCGGCCACAATACCCGATGCTCAGAGATGGCAAACGAGGCAGTGGTAAGTGGAAACGTGCAAGCTGGGATGAGGCACTCGACTTCGTTGCGGATAAGCTCAACAATGTTAAAGATAAGTACGGTACCCAAAGTATCTGCCTCAGCGACAGGGGCGGGCCGCATACCGACTTCCAAAAGACATTCTTGGCGGCTATCGGATCGCCAAACTACTTCAACCACCACGCAACCTGCTCCAACAGCGTCCACAACGCACACATCTCTATCGCCGCATATGCCAGAAACTCCGTCAGCTACGACTACAGAAACTGCAAGTACCTGGTGCTCTACGGCAGAAACCTCCTCGAATCACTCGGTACGGCAGAGTCCAATAACGTCATGGACATGCTTGAGGCAGGCGGCAGGATGACATATATAGACGTCCGCTACAACTATACAGCCTCAAAGGCATCTAAGTTCTTCGTCATACGGCCTGCAAGCGACTACGCCCTCAACCTCGCTCTGATAAATGTCATCATAAATGAAGACCTCTACGATCACGACTTTGTGGATAGATGGGTAACTGGCCTGGACGAGTTAAGGCAGTTTGTAAGACCATATACGCCCCAATGGGCAGAAAAAGAAACGGAGATTAAGGCCGGCGAGATCAAGAAGTTGGCCTTTGAGGCCGCTGAGGCAAGCCCAGCAGTTATCTTACATCCGGGCTGGATGACAGCGTGGGGTAGCAACGACTTCTACCTCCGGCGCACTATATATACACTAAACGCCTTGTTGGGCAGCTACGAGTCCAAAGGCGGTATCGTTATCAACAAGACCCCTGCCGACACAGGCGTGAGGCTAAAAAGCTTGGTATCACAGGTTCCAAAACCAAGGGGTGAACGGTTTGACGGCTGCGGGACAAGACACAAACACCTCGGCGCTCAGTGGGGGCTTGGGCAACTCCTGCCACAGGCCATCGTCAGCGAATCACCTTATCCAATCAGGGCCTACATAGCAATGCGCCATGACCCCATTGCCTCCATGCCAGACCCGGAGGAGTTCAAACGAGCTCTGGGCAGACTCGAACTCCTCGCCTCGATAGACGTCAACTACAGCGAGACCGCCTGGTTTTCTGACTGCATATTGCCCGAGTGCACATTCTTAGAAAGGACTGACCACGTGATTGCGCAAAACGGCCTCAAACCCCGGCTTCTCTTGAGAAGACAGGCCGTAAAACCACGCTTTGACACCAAACCTCGATGGTATATATATAAGGAGCTTGCCAAGAGACTCGGCCTCGGACAGTTCTTCCCCTACGAATCTATCGAGGAGCTGATAGCGTGGCAACTGCAAGATACCGGCCTTACTATAGCAGACTTTGACCGCACGGGTTACGTCGAGCTAACCAAAGAGCCGCTGTGGTTTGATAGAAAGGATGCCCTGAGATTTAATACCCCATCGGGAAGACTTGAGATCATCTCCCCAACGCTTGAGGACTCATCAATCCCCTCCTTCATACCCTTTGAACGGCCGGAGGTGCTCACCGGTAATCATTTCAGACTCGTAACGAGCAAGGTAGCAGTGCACACGCAAGGACGGACGACCTCAAACATAGCGATCCTCAACGAAATCGTCTCTGACAACCAGCTTTGGATAAACACAGACAGGGCAGCAGAACTGTCCATCAAGGACGGGGACGAGGTAGAGATAACGGTAGATGGCTTTTCAGGGAGGATAAAGGCCAGGATAACTGACCTCATACATAGGCAGGCCGCTTTTATGCTGCATGGTTTTGGCGACAGCGTTCCTGCACGCAGCAGGTCTTTTGGCAGGGGGGTATCGGATGTCAGACTACAAAAGGGGTTGTTAAAGGTCTCTGTTGGTGGCAATTGTCCGTTGACGGAGTGTGTGGTTAGCGTTAGACCTATTGCGGAGGTTTCAGGATGAGGATTTATCAGAACCATGAAAGATGTATAGGCTGCTGCGCCTGTGAGATACACTGTAAGACTGAAAACGATGTACCGGTTGGCGCCCGGCTGTCAAAGATAGTTCCCGTAGGGCCAATCATAACCGGCAGCGTACCACGAATGAGTTTTATCTTTACGACCTGTTTTCATTGCAAGGAGCCTTGGTGTGTGGAGGTCTGTCCCAGTGGGGCTATGCAGAAGAGGCAGGCAGACGGCATCGTTTACGTTGATGCAGAGGCATGTGTTGGCTGCATGGCGTGCATCGACGCCTGCCCGTGGGCAATTCCACAGTGTAACGATGACACGGGGAAGGTCATAAAATGCGACTATTGTAGAGACAGGACCGGCTCAGGTTTAAAACCAGCCTGTGTTACGGGCTGCACTACAGGCGCTCTGCACTGGGGTGAATAAGACAAAAATCCTCTATTGAAAAGAGTGATGTGTTTCTGCTACAATAATCCACAGAATGGAAATAAATAAGAATGAATGAGTGTTTAAGCAGCAAATGACGAATGTTCAAAGAAAGATACTATCTTTTATAGAAAAAATACCGGCGTTGTCTCCTACTATCGCCAGGATAATTGCTATAACTGGAAATGATCTTAGTTCAGCCAGTGAGCTTGTACAAGCGATAAAGCTGGACCCCGTCTTGACGGCCAAGGTGCTTAATCTTGTAAACTCAGCCTATTTTTGTGTCCCGCAGCAGATTACATCAATAAACAGAGCTATAATCCTCTTAGGTATGAACACGATAAGAAATCTGGCTCTGAGTGCCGAGGTCTTGTCGTCGTTTAATCCAAGCACAGGAGGCTCTTTTGATGTAGACAAGTTTTGGGAACACAGTCTTGCATGTGCAGTTGGCTGTAAACTTATAGCGATGCGTATCGAGACTGATCCAATAAAGCAGGAGGAGTATTTTATAGCTGGACTGATCCATGATATAGGTAAGATCTTCCTCATAAAGCACTTCCCAAGGGATTACTTCTCCTTGGTAAAAAAGATAACTGACTTTGAACAGTTGATCTTAAAGGAAAAGAAGTTTTTTACGCTTAACCATGCTGAGATCGGTGGTTTAATTGCGGATAAATGGGCGCTCTCCGGCGAGCTTGTAAAATCCATTACGAGTCACCATGACCAAAACGCAGTGGACTACAGTAAAATGCCGGCCACCGTGTATCTGTCTAATCGTTATTGCAAGATCAGCGGCTACAACGACGGTATTGGTATCCCAAAACCAGCAGAGCTAACTGAGGCTGACTGGCAGAGGGTTGGTCTGTCTTTGTCTATGGAAAAAGATATTTTTAGCATGTTGAACGAAAAGGTAGAAGAGGCTAAGGTGTTCCTGCATATAAGGCATACCAGCGGATGATTGACAGAAATGATGCACCTCTCATTGAATTAAGTAATATAACGTTTACATACGGCAATGGTAAGGCGGTTTTAGATGATGTGAGCTTTCAGTTGTACCAGGGACAGCGTTTAGGGTTGACTGGTTCAAATGGAAGCGGTAAGACGACGATGTTTCACGTTGTTATGGGTTTGCTTGTACCCCAAAAGGGGGAAGTTGTGGTTTTTGGAAAAAAACGGCTACGGCAAGATGACTTCCTTGAGGTTAGAAGGAGGGTCGGTTTGTTGTTTCAGGACTCCGACGATCAGTTGTTTTGTCCTACTGTTGGAGAGGATGTTGCCTTTGGGCCACTGAATCTCGGTTTTACGCACGCTCAAGCAGAGGAGATAGTGTCTCAGACGTGTGAGATCTTAGGTCTGCAAGGCTTTGAAAACAGGGTAACACACAGGCTCTCAGGCGGTGAGAAAAGGATGTGCGCCTTTGCTACCATTGTAGCTATGAGACCAGAGGTCATGCTTCTGGATGAACCCACTGCGGGTCTTGCTACTGACTCGATAGAAAGAATTGTAAAGTTTCTCAATAGTTATTCAAAATCCCACGTAATCATATCACACGAAATCGGGTTTTTAAAAGAGGTTACAGACAAGATATTTATGATGAGAAGTGGCGGCTTCCATGCGCTTGATAATTAAAAGGGGTTGTTTATGAGAAGGGTATTGGTATTACTGCTATTTGTATTGTTGTCGTGCGGCAAGGATGAGGTAAAGGTTACCCCTGAGGAATCAAAGATTACTGCGTCGGCTATTGATGTAGTCGAAAAAATACGGCAGCTTTACCAGAGTCGTGATAAGGCTGGTCTTAAAACATTAACAACCCCTGAAGCCTATTTGGGACACTTTTCGGCAACGAAGGACTTTGATACTGCATCGTTGAAGTTTAAACCCCAATGGGTAGACGTCAAGGACTCGACAATACACGTCAATGTAGTGTGGACAGGGGTATGGAAAAAAGGCGGCGGCATCACAAACGAAAAAGGTATCTGCACCTTCGTCCTGTTGCGACAACCCGTCAAACTTACACAGATACTAAGAGAAAGCCCCTTCATTTATCCTGATTAAAGACGGATATAAGGCAGACTCTTGCAGGAGTTTCCACACTCAATCGTACTGAAGGCCTCAGCCGGATCAGGAAAGACCCATGCCTTGACTAAACGCTTTGTACAGTTCCTCTTATCAACAGACATACCATATAACACCCTTAGAAACGTCATAGCTATTACGTTTTCCAATAACGCCGCCAGTGAGATGCGGCAGAGGGTTGTGCTGTGGCTAAAGGAACTTGCCCTCGGTGTTGTGGATAAACTCAAAGAGCTTTCTTCCGAGATCAATGTTGACCATCATACGCTTATGGAGCGGGCGGAGGATATGCTTGATGAGATATTTGATAGCTTTTCATTTTTTCAGGTAAAGACTATAGACAGCTTTATGGCCTCGATCTTCAAGTCCTCCGCCTTGGATCTGGGTTATAATCCTGACTTTGATGTACTTTTGGACTATGAGGGGCTTATGGAATACGCCTTTGAGGTCTTCCTTAGGCGTGTCAGATATGGTTCGCAGGAGGCCGAGCTTATGCAGCAGGTTGTTGAACTGATACAAGAAAACAACTCAGGCGACAGGGTCTACCTATGGGAACCTACTTACGCTATCCTTAAAGAGCTAAAGGTCATCCATCAAAAACTGGCCTCTACAGGTGCAAGACTCGTCATACGTGATCACTCTAAAGAGATGTATGCCATTAAGGACAGACTCAGACAACAGGTCGAGACATTAGAAGAGATGATAGAGAGGTCAGGACTTGAAAGAAGCGGTACCAGCGGCTTTAGCAGCATATTAGAAAAGATCAGAGGTTCAAAATTTGCAGACCTAATCAAATGTGGCTTGGTGAATCGGCCAGTTAAGAAACCATCCAAGAAAAATCCCGATAGAGAGGGGTTGTATGAGGACATATGCCAGAGCTGGGAAGGATTGACACAGGACATCAGGGGATATGTCTGGTTGTATAGTCAGACGTACTACACACCGTTTATGCGGGTTTATAGGGCGTTTGAGGCAGGGCTTGACAAGGTCAAGAGGCAGCAGAACAGCATATTTATCGACGATATATCCCTGCAACTCTCCCGATACATTGATCAGAGCGTAGTGCCCGACGTGTACTTCAGGCTTGGGCAGATCCTGTATCACTACCTTATTGATGAGTTTCAGGACACGTCGCCGATCCAGTGGAAAAACCTCACACCCCTTGTAGAAAACTCCCTCTCTCAGGGGGGAAGCCTCTTTGTTGTGGGCGATACAAAGCAGGCTATCTACGGGTTTCGCAACGCCGATTACCAGATAATGAAAGGTCTGGAGTACTCAGCCCCATTCCCATGTGCAAAACATTACATAAGAGAGCTGGATACCAACTACAGGAGTCTGCAGGCTATCCTCAATTTCAACGAGGCAGTCTTTAAAAGGCTGTTGTTAGAGGATGCAGACTACAAGATCGCCGGTGATAGAAGCGGTCTTACAGATTACACACAGTTTGTAAAGCCCGGATGCAAGGCCAGCGGCTACGCAGAGGTACGCATCGTTGAGTTAGATGAGGAGAGTCAGCCTGACAAGGCCATCCTTCAGGCCCATGTACAGGAACTTGTCGATCGGGGCTACAGATACAGAGATATAGCCATCCTAACAAACACAAACACCAACGTCGTACAAGCCGCCGCCTGGCTCAATGAAAAGGGGATAGACTTTGTCTCCCACAGCAGCCTCGACATACGAAGCAGGAAGATAACCTCAGAGCTGGTCTCTCTGTTGAATTTTCTTGACTCCCCCTTGGATGACCTGTCGTTTGCGGCCTTCTGTCTTGGTGATCTGTTTGAAACGGTCGTCGTTAAGGATGGTATAAAGCTCGGAAGAGACGTCTTACAAGGATTTATTTTAGAAAACAGGGAAAACGCCCCCCTGTACAAGGCCTTTCAAGAGCAGTTTCCAGACATCTGGAAAACGTACTTTATGGGGCTTTTTAAGTCGGCCGGTTACCTGCCCCTGTACGATCTTGTTACTGATATCTACCGTTTGTTTAAGGTGTTTGAGACGTTGAGAGATGAGGAGGCCTCGCTGGTCAAACTCTTAGAGGTCATCAAGAACTACGAGGATATCGGCAACGAGACGATCCGTGACTTCTTAGACTATGCCTCCGACCAGGATAGAAACGAATCAGAATGGACTATTGACGTGCCCAAGAGCAAAGACGCCGTCAACATAATGACCGTACATAAGGCAAAGGGCCTGGGCTTTCCAGTAGTCATAGCCCTCCTGTATGGACAGCAGAACAAGGGCTTTGATTACCTGCTCGATCCGGCAGACAGCGGTCAAGGATTTGAACAGTCTGATTATAGAGAGGTCTCCATCCTGAAGGTCAATAAGAAGATGGTCAGCATCGTACCGGAGTTCCTATCTGCCGCATACGAGGCGGAGGCTACCAAAGATAAGGTAAGCAGGCTCAACTCCTTGTACGTGGCCTTTACACGGGCTATGGCAGAACTCTACGTCATAGGGGTTAAGGGGGGCAAGGCCTCTTATCCGTTTAACCTTTTACCAGTGGATGAGTTTCAACCATCCGATAAGCCTGACTCAATCCTCACTCAAACCCATGAATCAGACGTACTCCCTTTCCCGCTGCATTACCAGCACCCTCCCGTTACAGCTGGAGAGACATCAAGCGGGGGACTGTCAATGGGGCGCCAGACGTTAAACGTGCCCCAGCGTCAGCGAGGCGAGCTTATCCACCGTTGTTTGAGTCTTATAGACTATAGGAAGGATGTTATGGGGCAGTTGGAGGAGGCTATCCAACGAGCGCTCAACGGCGTAATGCCAATGAACACTCAGGGAGGACTGAAGATCGAGATAATGGACGTCTTAAGCCGCTTCTTTTTAATGGCAGACATTAAAGAATATTTTATCTACAATCCTGGCAGGGAGTTTTTGAAGGAGCAGGAGTTTGCCACGGCTGATGGCAGGCTGTTCAGGATGGACCTGGTGGTGATTGACTCAGACAGGGCAGCGGTTGTTGACTTCAAAACCAGCGCAGATGGCTCTGCTACACCGCAAGAACTTAACGCTCAGCGTTTACAGATGAACAACTACGTCAACATCCTGAGGGGATATCTCCGTACTAGGAGGGTAGAAGGTATCATCGCCAACGTAGACCAACTTCAGGTGTGGATGGTTGCTTGATTTGGAAGAGAAGTAAGAAAAGAAGGAGAAGGGAGTTTACCCTCCCTCGCCAATGTTTTATTTTCAAAAAACTTTTTTCTATACAATATGGTTATAATACAGACATGTTTTTATATAATGTTTTTGGAAAGGGGAAACCATCATGAGATTAAAAGTAGTAGTCCATGAGGCAGAGGAAGGTGGTTATTGGGCGGAAGTTCCAGCTATTATCGGTTGTGCAACACAAGGAGACACCTTTGACGAGTTGCTGAGTAATGTTTATGAGGCTGTCGAAGGTTGTTTAACCGTGGATATCCAAGAAGTTTCTATAATTGAATTGTAGATCTACTTGAGCCTCTAATTTGCCATAACAGCCCCATTGACAAAGTACCATAACTGTAATAGTTCTCCCGTATGTATGTAAGAATGGGGGGCTTTGCCTACTGAAAAAAAGAGGGGAGGTGTTTAACCCCCCCAAACGGTGTCTGCGTATGCAGTATTTTGGTCACCCTCCTCAGGTACTATAGTACAGAGACGACTGGACATCTCATCTCTTGTGGGATCATATTCTTAGCGAACTTTTTTAAAGAGTCAAAGAAGACCGAGTAACTTACGTTTTTCGTTGCGGCCGGGACTACGATTAACCTTATGTTCTGTGTGTCGCCTTGCAGCTTGCTTATGATTTCGTCGATCTCTCCTTCTTCAATCCGCTTCTCTGTCTTTATGCCGCTTTCTGAGCAATACTGACTAACTCTTTCAAAGAAATCGTAACAGTCCTTCTCGATCTTCTTACAGACGCTGTCGGCGTTACCAAACTCTCCAAAGGCCAGCGCCGCACTGGAGGCTCCTCTTAACTCCGGCATAACGCCCATCACCATAAGGTCTGTATTAAGCTCTATTGACGTCTCCCTTCCATACAGAATTGCCTTCTTATACTCTAAACCCGGATATACTACTACTGCTACTTTCTTACTCATCTCTAAATCCTCCATTTTATATGTTTTCTTTAATATGTTGATTTCAATTATTAATCTACGATATACGTTTATCTTGACGATGTGCCTGCATACTCTGTTGTACGCAGTCTTCTCTCGTACCTTATTCCCTGAATCATCTTTACTACTATTATTGCACTTAGGGCACATGCAGAGCTAAGCATTAGATATCCTGCGTAGTTGTTCCACGCCTTTTCCATAGCGTAGGCAGTCTGCATAAAATCGGGCTGCTGTGCTATCCAATCCTTTACGGCCGATTTGTTCAAGAGTAACCAATCCTTTAGCTCGGCCTTATCTGTCAGGCCTGAGGCTGCCTTTGCCCATGCGTTTAGTTTGCTGGAGTATACGTCTTTATAACCGGCCGATATGTGCTTGAACACAACCGACACACCTGACAGAAGCATCGTTACTGAGAAGTAAAGGCGAATGACAAGACCCTTTACGTACTTGGTTGCCAACGTTCCAAACTGAGCTCCTACCGCTGCTCCACACAGCATAACAACGGCTGCCACGATCTCTACTCTTCCTTTCAATGCGTATGTAAACGCTCCGTATGCACCTGATATCATAACCTCAAACAAGTCCGTACCCACGGCGATAGTTGTTGGACAGCCTATAAGATATATCAAGGAAGGCATTCTTATAAAACCGCCGCCCACGCCTAAGAATCCTGCCAAGAAACCTGTAATTGTTGCTATAGCGCCTACAATCCACATAGATATCGTTATACCCGACGTCTTAAGGTGTATCATCGGCGGCAGATGGATCTCGTGTAACCTTAAGGCCAGAGGAGACGTACCTGCGTCAGTAATCTTGCCGCCGCTTTTACTGCTCTTTCTGGATAATCCAAAGTACTCGTACAACATGTATGAGCCAAGCCCAAACAGGAGCACCATATACACGATCCTCACAATTGAGCCAACCTTACCGATCTTCTCAAGCCACATGATAAGGGTTGCTCCAAGCTCAATACCAAGGGCCGTAAAGACAACCATCAACAACCCCAGCCTTAAGTCCACGTTTCCTAGCTTTCTGTGCTTAATAGTTGCCACAACCGACTTGCCTGCTATATGCGCCATGTCAGTGCCAATGGCAAAGGCCATAGGAAAGCCAAAAACGTTTAGTGCCGGTGTTACCATAAATGCCCCGCCTACCCCAAAGAAACCTCCAATCACTCCTACAGTTAATCCTATCAGTATCAACTGCCAGCTCATCATGTCTACGCCCGCTATGGGTAAGTGCATCATTAAAGAATCCATCTTATCTTTCTCCTTTTGTTATTAATAAAGCCAGTCTTAGTGATTGATCTCAATCTTGTTGTACTTAATACCTAGGGCCTTAAAGAACAGCTCTATCCCTGAACCTATCAACGCCCCTAAACCCGCCATCGTGATTACCGTTAAGAGTGCAAATCCTACGTGATTGTTTTTGTTGAGTTCCACTGCCCAATTGATGATGTTTTCCATTTGTTACTCCTCCATATTTGTATGATTTGATGTTTAATCTTTGACTATGTCAACTTCTCTACATACATCAAGAACCATGCCAATTATAAAATTAGCCTATGAATCCAGATATAACGTGGTTTAACAGGAATCTTTGAGTCTTATGAAAGCTATGCGGTGCAGTTATTTATATGCACATGTAACCCACAATACAAAAAAATGGCTTAAAACAATGATGTCGTTTAATTACTGCATGCAGTATTGATACTGCACAAAAGATGGAGTCAAGGGGACTGCTCCCCTTGCGGAGGGGTTGAGGGGAGGCAGAGCCGCCCCACTGCTTTACTTTGCCTTATTCACGAGGTCGGCAATGACCCATACCTGCCTAAAAAAACCTTCAACTCCCCTACAGAAGCAGACGTCTTTAACAGTTCCTTAAATCCCTCTAATGCCTCTATGATTCCAATGTCTTTGACTCTCCCCATAAGAGCAGTTCCTTCATCTCCATACTTGACCTCAAGTGCCACTCCTATCCCTTCAAGTAATTCCTCAATTTTGCCTTCTAGTTTGCCTTTGCGCTCTCCCTCAAGAAATGAATACTCTATCGCACCCCTTTCATCCTGCGATCGCATCTGCCAATAATCGTATATTTCAGCCTCTTCTTTACTCCAGAGTATCATCGTTGCTATATTGTAGGCCTCTTTTATCTCCGCAAAATCCGCGCACTTGGGTATCATCTTCAGGGAAGCAGCGTTTTTGATAAAATATATCCACTTATCTACTACGCTCTCTAATTCATCCTCGGTCTTGGTAAACTTGGGCAGCTATATAAAGTTGAACTCCAGGTCTTTTAACTCCTGCTTAAGTGTAGCTGCGTTTAATATAAGATGTCTCGTTAGATAGTCATTGCCCTCAAATATACCAAAGTCAACTATACCAACATATATGACTTGATTTAACTTCGGATAGTAATCACCTTTCTCCAACTGGGCAACATAAGCCTTACTCGTGTAGTACAATACACGTTTTTCAAATCCAAACTTTTTTTGAATCTGTATCTCAACGATTGTATACAGAACTATTACAATTCTCTCCCTCTTCTTTTCTGTATCTGTTGCTTTGGTGAGGACATATATTATATACTTTTTTCTAATATCAAATAGAGTGATATGCAACTAAAACTAAGCCAGCGAATATTCCTGAGTATGCTTTCGCCAATTTTTATGGCCTTTGCCATTATCTTCATAGAGCTGCAAGACCTGAAGGAGATCTATCACAAGGTGCAGGTCATAGAGGAGATAGACGATATCTATCTCACGTTTCTTATGGCTCGTAGATATGAGAAAAACATCCTGTTGTTTAAGGAAGAGCAGGAACACATCTCACTATTTGTCGAAAGCATGAGACAACTTAGAGACGGTATAGACAATATCAGGCACGATTACATTATTAAGGATAAAAAGACCGTCTTTAAGACCTTAAAGGACATAGTCACCCTATACGATGGTGTCATGCAGACCCTGATATCTAATAAGAAGGTCGTACAAAGGCTCATGGAGGACTTAAGCATCCTGGCAGGGCAGCTACAGCAGCAGGCGACAAACAAAGAAAACACTTATCGCCTGACAAGCTATGAAGAGAGCTACCTATTGTACAAAAAGCCTGAGTCTGCCAAACAGGCTATGCTGATATTAGAGGGTATTGTCGCAGCAGAGCCTAACCTACAGGCCATAGTGGATAACTATCGAACCCGCTTCAGCGAACTGTTGGCTAACGACAAGACACAGGAGGAAACAATCAGAAAGATGCGTCAATATGCCAGGGATATACAAAAGACCCTGCTAGGTCTAACAAGGGCAGAGAGAGATGAGATAAGGAATAAGATCTTTAGGGCAAAGCTGTCCTTTGCATTGTCGTTTATCTTTATTGTTCTTGGGGTAATTGTTGTAAGTTATCTGCTGGCCCGTGGTATTATCAATACGCTCAAGGAGATAGAGAACGCCTTTGAAGATATCACTAAGGACGATAACTCTGGACGCTATCTTGATATCACAGGACCGCAGGAGATTAGCTCCTTTATATCGGCTTACAATCGCACGATTGCAGACCTGGCCAGTGCGCGTGCCGCCTATGCCAACACGATCAGGAAGCTAGAAGATGCCAACATGGAATTGATGCACAAGCAGGATGAGATCATAGAAAAACGCAACATGGCGGCCATGAGACTGCTTTCCTCGGAGATTGCTCATGAGATCAACAACCCGCTGTCATCCGTTATCTCAATGCTCTACTTGTTTTATGAGGAATTGCCTGAGACGGATGATAAGAAGGAGCTTGTGCAGTTGATGTTAAAGGATACCAGCCGCTGTCAGACGCTGATCCGTGCACTAGCCGATTTTGCAAAGCAGCAGCCGCTCAAGTTAAGGGAGGTAAACCCCGCTGAACTCGTCATGGAGGCAGTTGACACGGTAAAAAGGAAATTAGACGCCAACGTGCCATACCTCACAACCTATCTTGAACAACTGCCGCCAATAATTGTCGTTGACCCGGTTCTCATCCAGCAGGTGTTTGTAAATATCCTCAACAATGCCTGCCAGTTTACCCCTGTTGATGGCATCATCCACATACGCGGCTACACGGTTGAGGATCACGTGTTGTTTAGCATTAAGGACAGCGGCAAGGGCATACCGCCAGAGGTCTTGCCGAACCTGTTTGAGCCGTTCTTCTCTACGCGCAGAGAAAATGGAGGCACGGGGCTGGGACTCACCATCTCCAAGAAGATCGTCGACAGGCACAGAGGCAAGATCAGCGTAGAGAGCGTCATAGGCAGCGGCAGTGTCTTTAAGATACAGCTACCGATATCACAAGACCCATTGCAGAGCGGAGGTACATGCAGATAAGAATACTCGTAGTGGATGACGAACTAAGCCTCTGTAAGACGCTGGAGATCATACTGAAGAAAGAGGGCTATGGTGTGGTTACCACGCAGTTGGGGGTGACGGCGTTGTCTCTGATATACGAGCAGGACTTCAACGTCATCTTTACAGATCTTAATCTGCCTGACATCAGCGGTTTGGAGATTATAACGGAGGCCAAGAGGCGGATACCGTCTCCGCAGGTTATTCTTATAACGGCCTTTGCCAGCATAGAGACGGCGGTGGATGCTATAAAGCGTGGTGCCTACGATTATCTGACAAAGCCCCTGTCGCCGGATAAGGTCAGGGTTACTACAAAGCGGGCGATAGAGAAGCTGACGTTGACCGAGCAGGTGGATCATCTGCGTCAGGAGGTGAGCCAGTGCTTTGGTTTTGACAACATGGTTGGCAAGAGCCAGTGTATGTATGAGCTGCGTAAGACGATCCTGTATGCGGCAAAGAGCGCGGGCAGCGTGGTGATTACAGGGGAGTCGGGCACGGGCAAGGAGCTTGTGGCCAGGGCGATACACTATAACTCCAATAGGAAGGAGAACTCCTTTGTACCTGTCAACTGTGCAGCCATAGCGAAGGAGTTGATAGAATCGGAGCTGTTTGGATATGTAAGGGGCGCCTTTACGGGGGCTTTAAGGGACAAGGTCGGCTTTATAGAGCTATCAAGCGGGGGCAGCTTATTCTTAGACGAGATCGGTGAGACGACGCCTGATTTTCAGGTCAAGCTCTTGCGAGTTATTCAGAACGGTGAATTTAACAGGGTGGGTGAGTCCTCTTATAGGAAAGTGGATGCAAGATACATTGCCGCTACAAACAAGGACCTCAAGAAGGCCATTGCCGATGCTTCTTTTCGGGAGGACCTGTATTATAGATTAAACGTCATCAACATCCATCTTCCCCCGCTGCGGCAAAGACGTGAGGACATCCCGCTCTTAGCCGTTCATTTTATAAACAAGTATCGACAGAAGTACCCCGACAAGAATGTTACCGACTTAACGCCTGAGGCTGCCGAGGCGTTGATCAACCATGACTTCCCAGGAAATGTCAGAGAATTGGAAAACGCCATAGAACATGCCCTCGTCTTTGGCCACGGCGATAAGGTCACCGTGGATACGCTGCCGGCCACGTTCAGGGACAGGCGGGATATGGCGACAACAGCAGTTCCAAATGCAGGGCCTAAGGTATCGCTTAAGCCCCTAAAGATGGCCAAGTACGAGTTTGAGCGTGGCTTTATCATCGAGGCGCTTAAGGAGAATGAATGTAACATATCCAAGGCAGCCAGGCTCTTGGATATCCATAGACAAAACCTGCAGCTTAAGATAAAGGAGTTTGATATCGACGTGGACTCTCTTAAGCAGGAGAAATCTTGATGATTCTGGTATCCCAGCAGGTGATCAGCATATGACTGAGGGTTTGATATTATCAGCGTATCTAAACAGGATTGCAGAAACCGCAAACCATGGAGATGCAAGAGAGGAGACCTACTACTCTACGCTGTCAGACCTGTTAGATGCGTACATAACCTTGACCAACAGGAGGAACGTTATTGTTGCAGCGTTTCCAAAGAATACGGATGGGGGTAACCCTGACTTTAGAATCTGGGACGGCAGGCAGCACATCGTTGGATATATTGAAGCCAAAGCGCCCAACGTAGAGGATTTAAACAAGGTTGAGGGTACGGAGCAATTAAGGCGTTATCGAGACGTATTTGCAAACCTGATACTGACCAATTTCCTGGAGTTCAGGTTATATCGTGGTGGTGAACTTATAGACAAGGTTACAATTGGCAGACCATTAGTGTTGAATAAACTAAAGATGGCCCCGCCAGTAGAGAATGAGACGGAGCTATTAAATCTGTTAGACAGGTTCTTTTCGTTCTCCTTGCCCAAGGTCTATGATGCCAGGTCTTTAGCTGTAGAGTTAGCCAAACGAACACGTTTTTTAAAGGATGTTATCATAAGTCACGAGTTCAGTAACAACGTTAAGTCAAGCGCCGGTAATATAGCTGGATTTTATGAGGCTTTTAATACGTATCTAATCGGTAGTCTTACGAAAGAGGAGTTTGCAAATCTGTATGCCCAGACAGTCACTTACGGCCTTTTTGCAGCCAGGATGCGCTGCAACGATGGGTTTAGAAGGTTGATAGCATTTGACAGCGTACCTAAAACTCTAGGTGTTTTAAGGGATGTTTTTAGATTCATATCATCTTCTGACCTTCCAAGGCATATGGAATGGATTATCGACGACATCTCGGAGGTATTGGCTGTAACTGATGTAAATGCCATATTGCATCAGTATTTTCACGATGATAAGGGCGATGACCCAGTGGTTCATTTTTATGAGACCTTTCTTTCTGTGTATGACCCTGAGACAAGGGAAAAGAGAGGTGTTTATTATACTCCCGAACCGGTGGTTTCTTATATTGTGCGCTCGCTCAATATTATACTAAAAGACAAATTTGCTATGCCCTATGGGCTGGCTAGCGATAGTGTTACTTTGCTGGATCCTGCTGCCGGGACGTTTACATTCCTGACAGAGGCTTCAAAACTGGCTATAGAGGAGTACACCGCCTCATATGGCAGCGGAGACAAGTCTGGTTTTATAAGGCGGCACATACTACAGAACTTTTATGGTTTTGAACTGATGATGGCCCCATATGCGATCGGACATATAAAGATGTCGTTTGTACTTGAGGAGATGGGCTATACATTGCAGGATGATGAGAGGGTCAGGGTGTTTATCACCAACACGCTTGATATGGAGGAATTAGAGCAGTCCAGACTTCCTGGGATGTCGTCGCTGTCAGAGGAGTCACACAAGGCAGGCGATGTAAAGAATAAGACACAGATTTTAGTGATATTGGGCAATCCTCCATATTCGGTAAGTTCTGCCAATAAATCAGTATTCATAGAAAGTGAGATGGGCGTTTACAAATTAGGCGTTGCACAAGAAAGGAACATCCAACCCCTTTCAGACGATTATATCAAGTTCATCAGATTTGCCCAATGGAAGATTGACAGGCATGGCAGGGGGCTGATTGGTATGATTACAAACAACTCCTATCTCTCAGGGCTGATACACCGCGGCATGAGGAAGTCGTTGTTGGGGAGTTTCAACCAGATATATGTGCTGAATCTCCACGGCAGCAGCCGCATCGGTGAGAGAGCGCCAGATGGTGGTAAGGATGACAACGTCTTTGACATCCAGCAAGGGGTGTCGATTGTATTTCTTGTTAAGAAAAACAAGTTCAATGGGATCGGTAAGCTGTACTACCAAGACGTGTTTGGATTGAGAGAGAACAAGTATGACTGCCTAAACAAAAATGACGTTAGTACGACACAATGGATAGAGCTAAAGCCGTCAGAGCCTTATTACTTTTTTGTGGAGAAGGATTTCTCACTTCAGGCAGATTATGAAGTGTTTACACCTATACCTGAGATATTTGAAAAGTATTCAAGCGGTGTTACAACCCACAGAGACCACCTTGTAATAGGATTTAACCAGGAAGAAATAAGACAACGGATGATTACATTTACAGGTAATTTACCAGATGATCTAGTTGCTCAGGCATTAAATCTAAATGGTACTAATGATTGGAATATAAAGACAGCCAGAGAGAGATTAAAAAATGTTGAATGGATGAACTATATAAAACCATATTCATATAGACCTTTTGATACAAGATTGATATGTTATTTACCAGAGTTGATTGATAGGGATAGGTGGGAGATAATGCAGAATTTTAT
Organism: Nitrospirae bacterium MYbinv3; assembly: GCA_002753395.1. Taxonomy (GTDB): domain Bacteria; phylum Nitrospirota; class Thermodesulfovibrionia; order Thermodesulfovibrionales; family Magnetobacteriaceae; genus Magnetobacterium. Next base: position 53,145 of record PEAB01000012.1, read on the forward strand.
TGAAGAAGGAAATATGGGTCTAATGATATCACGACAGGTTATAGAAGATTTCAGACATGCTTTTATATCTTGCAATATTGTAAATTACAATTATATAGATGTAGCTGGAAGATTTGGGACGGGCAGCTTCTTTCCACTTTATGTTTATCCTGCAAAAAATAAAAGGGAACTTTTTTCTAATCCAGATGGCAGTCAAAGGCGTATAAACATTAGTATTATAGTATCTAAATCCTTATCTAAGACTTACAAAAAAGAACCATCACCAGAGGAAATCTTCTATTACATCTATGCTGTCCTCTATTCAAACACTTACAGAGCTAAGTATGCGGAGTTTTTAAAGATCGATTTTCCAAGAATCCCGTTTACAAAAGACTATGACATGTTTATACGATATGTCCATTACGGCAAACGCTTAGTAGAGATGCACCTGCTAAAGTCGCCGGAGCTTGACCCGCCAATTGCAAGATATCAAGGAAGGGGTGATAACAGGGTTGTCAGACTGCAATACGATGATAAGGTAAGTCACCTTCATATCAATGACGCACAATATTTTGAAGGGATCATCAGGGATGTATGGGAATATCAGATAGGCGGTTATCAGGTGTGTCAGAAGTGGTTAAAAGACAGGAAGACAAGACTCCTATCCTTTGACGAGATAAAATGCTATTGTAAGATAGTCACGGCACTTCAGAAAACCATTGAGATACAGGCTGAGATAGATATGATTTATAACAAACTGGAAAATGATATCATAATTAGATTAAACAAGATATAATGAAGCACGGGTGTATAAGAAAAACATGGGGAATTGAGTATATTTACGGAGTCAAGGGGGTTGCTCCACTGAAGTTTTATGAAGATACTGGCAGCGGTTAACTCAACAGACGACGCCTACAATGCCCTTAGAAGCGCCTGCCGTTTAGCCAGAAGGATTGGCTACAGCGTTGTGGCCTTCTACGTTGACAGGGCGGAGCTATATACAGAGGAATTCACCAGATGGCCTACGGTTAAAAGGCGTATCGAAACGGAACACGACATCCTCGCCAAAGAGGTAATTAAAAAGTCCTACAACATCGGAAGGGAACTGGGTGCTGCTATTGAAGTGGTAATGTCCAATGGGGATCCAGCAAGAGAGATTGTTGACTACGCCTACGAAAACGGTGTTGTGAAGCTCATTACTATGGGGCATGGGGTATTGGGAGGGGCTGCTGAAAATATAGTTGAAAGTGTGGTTAAGACAGTTATCTCTGAGCTGAACAAACCTGTACTTGTTATCAGTAATGAAAGAGAGATAAAAAGCATTTTAGTAATAATAGAGACAAATTATGATATCAGGGGAGGCAATGCAGTGGTGAGGTACGTGGGGACTTTAGCAAGGTCTTTGGGGGCTCGGGTAGGATTGGTCTGTCTCATCCCTGATCTTTTGGCAATTGCAGTGGACTACGGACACATTGGGGAGGTGCCATACATAAGAGAGCGCAGGAGCTTCAGGCGTTTTGAAAGGCTGTACAAGGAAAAGACCCAGATAATCATCTCGGAGTTCAGGCAGCACCTTGCTGGTATGAACGTTGAAGTCGAAGCGGATGTAAAAGAGACGGACGATGTAGGTGAGGTCATCGCCCAGGCACACGAGTACGACTTAATTGCCATCTGGCCCAAACAAAAAGGTAATCAAGGTTCATTTACAGAGGCGTCGAAGAATCTTCTAAACTGCCATTGGTTAAATACCCTCTTTGTACAGTAAGAAGGATGAATAAGAAAAACGAGGGGAGTAAATATATTTACGGGGTCAAGGGGACTGGTCCCCTTGCGGAGGGGTCTGAGGGGAGGCAGCGCCTCCCCTTCTATTTCTAAACGTGAACATATCGTTGTTACCAAAATCAAGAGGTCTTATAGAGGAGGTTGCTGGCCGTCTCTATAGCGGTTCACCCTCTGATTACAGCGCCAGCCTTGTCATATTTCCTGGAAAGAGGCCTGCTCATTTCCTAAGAAAGGTGTTGGGAGAGGCTGTTGGAGGCAGCTTTATACCACCAAGGGTGTTCTCTATTGATGCCTTCGTGGACTTTATATATGAAGATGGACTAGGGATGTTTAGCCCTGCCCTCGAAACCATAGATGCGGTTGCAATCCTATATAAGTGCCACATAAGAAACACCCTGACCACACGCAAGGATGGGGACACCAAAGGGTGGGAGGGTTTTGTAACACCTGACAGTTTCTTTGGTGTAGGATTGAGTATCTATCGGGATATAGAGGAACTCTGCATAGAAAAGAAGGGCATAGCCATGACCTCAGAGATAGAGGAGAGCTTTCAACAGTGGTGTCCTCTTCACAGTATGCAGAACATCCAGAAGCTCTCATTCTTCTATGAGGAATTCTATAAGACCATAACGGAGTCACGTTACTCCACCCGTTCGCTCAGGTATGTAACCGTCTCTGAAAGAATTGGCGATGTAGACCTATCCTCCTTCAAGAAGATAATAGTGGCTGGTTTCTACGGCCTGACGACGTCGGAGAGAGACCTGTTTAGACACCTTGGAGCAAACAGCAGCGTGGAGTTTATCTTCCAAGACGGCCCTAACATACATGAAAGGCTCAGGTCTCTTGGCGTCCATGACCTTGCCCCCTTGGATGATGAACAACCGGAGCCGCAGATCGAGTTTTACGGTTCGCCCGATACGCACGGTCAGGTGTTTGCCTTAAACACGCTTTTGAAGCAGTCCGTTGAAGAACCTAGCGAGCGCACCGTCATTGCGCTGCCCTCCAGTGAGACCCTCTTCCCGCTCTTGTGCCAGAGCCTGTGCCTGCTTGACGAAATGGACTATAACATCTCACTGGGTTATCCCTTGTACAGGACCCCTATATACGGGTTTTTCAATAACCTGATGCAGCTTATAACCACGATGGATGGCACACGCCTGTACATACACGACTATCTGAAGTTCGTCCTTCACCCCTACACAAAAAACATCCTGTTCGCTGGAAGGGCTGATATCACACGGGTCATGTTCCATACCATAGAGGAGGAGTTTGCTCCAAACAGAGCAAAGACCTTTTTCACCCTCGATGAGTTAGAAAACGATGAGGAGCTATTTGACTCTATCATAAAGAGGCTGCCTGAGTCAGCCGACATTGAAACCATAAGAGGGCACTTAAAACACATCCACGAAAATACCATCAAAAGGTTAATGAGCTTTCACGACACGGCAGACTTTGCTAGACAGTGTATTGCCATACTTACTTATATCTATGAACAGAGCACTGCCCCGATGCATCCGTTTTTTTACCCGTTTGCCGAGGCATTTATCACAACCCTGCACACGATCGCCAATTCCCTGATGAGCGATATACAGTTTGCCCATCACACGGGTTACTTCAACCTCTTTAGGAAGTACATAGCTACGTGTTACTGTCCGTTTCCAGGGACACCACTGCGTGGGATGCAAGTTCTGGGGTTTTTGGAGACCCGCAACATCAAGTTTGATCGTGTATACATCCTTGACCTCAACGAGGATGTCCTTCCCAGCGCCGGTCTTGAAGAGTCGCTCCTGCCATTTATGGCACGTCAGAAGCTGGGGCTTCCAACTGCCGTGGATAGAGAGAAATTCTCGGCCTATTACCTAGAAACGCTCATAGCAGGCGCCAAAGAGGTACACATATTTTTCGTAGAAAACGGCAAAAAGGCAAAGAGCAGGTTTGTAGAAAGACTCCTCTGGAAAAAGCAAAAACGAGACAACGACCTCGACAATAATGCCCACATACAGTCTATACAGTACAAGATCGAGCTTAAAAACAACCCTCCTGTCCCGGTGATTAAGACTGAGGCTATGATAGACATCCTAAGAAATCATATACGCTACAGCGCCTCATCCCTTGAGACATATTTAGTGTGTCCACTGAGGTTTTACTATAAGTATGTCTTAAGACTTGATAAAAAGGAAAAGGCCTCACAGGATATAGAACCATTGGACATCGGAAGTTTTGTGCATCACGTCTTGGCACAGTATTTTAAGAGATACGTTGGCGTTACACTCACTCAGAGACACATTGATCAGCGATATATGCTTGCCTGCCTTGAGGGGGCATTTAGAGAGTTCTACGGACAGGAGCCAAGTGGCGCTGCTTACCTTTTAAAGCAACAGGTCAGGAGGCACCTGCTCGACTTTCTCGATAACTACACCTTACCCATAGTTAAGAGGACCAACACGATGGTAAAGTGTGTTGAGGAGGATATAAGTGTTAATCTGGGACATCTAAAGCTATACGGGCGTCTGGACAGGGTTGATATCAGGGATGGCTATGTGTGGGTATTAGATTACAAGACTTCCTCTAAGCTGCAGATAAACCTCAAGAAGCTGCATCTAAGTGATCGGGATAGCTGGTCTACAGCCTCCAACTGTATTCAGATGCCGTTTTACCTGTTTCTGTACTCGGAGAAGTTCGGCATTACGATAAGTGGTCTCAGGTGTGCGCATATATTCCTTGGCCGCTCTGTCATTGACGAGTCCATTGAAGAGCCTTTCCCACAAGACGCCTACGAAATCATAACTGAACTGCTCCATCTCACCCTCAAGGAGATAATAAACCCATCAATCAACCTTGAACCAACCAAGGAATCAAAGAAGGTTTGTCCAGGTTGCATCTATCGGTGCATCTGTGGGACTTATTAGATAAGTACATGGACATAAATATATTCATAAATTAGGATTGAGCATTACGTGGTCAAGGGGACTGGTCCCCTTGTGGGTGGGTCTGAGGGAGGGGGTTGCGAACCCCTGCGTTAGTAGGCAAAGCCCTCACTTTTTCCCTTTTCTTGTATATAGTTAATTATGAGCAGCTTTGGTTTAGATAGCGAACATAGCCTTGTATGTCTTTTAGCGCCTTCTTGACCATCCTTCTGCTGTATATACCAAATCCTGCATAGAACAGGTCTAGGGTTTTCAGGTGTCTGAAGATATGTTTCCATGAATAAAAGCCCTCCATTGCCTTTATAGTGCCTAACTGCAGGTCTTGTGGAGCAATCAGGGCAGGTTTATAGACTACATGGTTTATGTCGTATGTAGACCAGTCGGTGTGCAGTAGTCTCTGGGTTGCCTTGAGGTCTTCATACACGGCTGTTCCTGGCAGGGGTGTCATTATCATAAACTGAACGGAGTCAAGTTGATTTACCGTAGAAAACTCTGCCGACTCTTTTATCGTCTCCACGGTATCGGCGTCTGAGCCAAAGACAAACATACCGTGGATTTTAATGCCATAGTCCTTGAGGATGGTAGCACACTTTACGTTGTCGTCGACCTTCTGGTGTTTGTTGTATGCCCTAAGGGCCTCAGCGCTTGTTGACTCAAAGCCGATGGAGGCCGTGAACTTGCCAGAGTCTGCTAAAAGACGCAGCAGCTCTTCATCTCTGTATATGTCGGGTCTGACCATTGCAGACCATCTGGGTTTTATGCCCTCGGCAATCATACATCTCAGTATCTCTTTGGTACGTCTTTTGTTTGCGGCGAAGTTGTCATCAACTATGAACAAGGGAGACCTGGAGACGGCGACTATCCGTCTTAACTCATCGACAACCCTCTGGAGTGAGCGAAAGCGGTATTTCCTTCCAAACATTGGGCTGACAAGGCAGAAGCGACAGTTAAATGCACATCCCCGCGAGGTGGCAACGGGGTGTATATTGTAGTTCCTCCAGCCATGCACAAGACCGTAGTCTGGATCTGGCAGTGAGTCCAGGTTGGCAACTAACTCAGCCGGTGGATTATCCACAGCGCTGCCATCTCTATCTCTGTAGGACAGGCTCTTGATAGAACTCAGAGCGGGTGCCCCCGTTTTAAGAAACTCTACAAGCTGTAAAAGCGCAGTCTCCCCCTCGCCTCTGACCACGTAGTCGGCGTGCTGCAGGCTCTCATGCGCCATGAAGGTTGGATGTGCCCCGCCCATCACGACTGGGATGCCTAACTTTCTGGCTCTGCTGGCCGTCTCATATGCCATGTGAGTGGTCGAGGTAATAGTGGAGATGCACAGCAGGTCGGAGTTTTCAATAAAAGACCAGTCCGGTTTGCGGATGTCCTCTATGAAAGTTTTTACCTCATATCCCTTCTGTTTTAGCATAGTTGACAGTAAGACGGCTCCAACCCTGGGTATGGGGAACCTCCTAAAGATGTTTGACTGTGGAGACCTTGTCTCAATAAACGATATCCTTTTCATTGCCTTGTCCTTTCGGTGTTGATCATACAACATTCAACGGGGCTTTAACAAGACTGGCTGGGATGTGGGTGCATAAGAAGTTGTGGGAAATTATGTCATTCCTGTGAAAGCAGGAATCTATTAGCTTGTGGATTGCCCTGTCTTGCACGACAATGACAAGACGACCTATAAGTTTTATATACACCCGAGAGCTCTGCCCCTTAAAGTTTCTTAGTCAATATTCCGAATAACTATAAATACTTAACGGTATAATATAAAACGGAGGTTTGAAAAAGATTATGAAGCGGTGGTATGTGTTTATAGGTAGTATGCTTGTCTTGCTAGTTGTAGGGGTAGCGGCTATTGCAGAGGCGGTACCAGCAGCCCCTTTGATATATACAATTACACAACCAGACGGCAGCAGTTTTGAGGCACAAACCAAGGGTGATGAGTGGCACAACTGGATTGAAACTGCAGAGGGGTACTCGGTGGCAAAGTCTGATGATGGTTACTGGTACTATGTATCGTCATATAGTGACAGCACACCAGTGCTGACAAACATAAGGGCTAATTTATCCCCGCCTTCTGCCCTGCGTAAGCACATAATATTACCCAAGGAAGAACTCAAAAAAAAAGCAGACATTAAGAGCAAGATAAACCCAAAGGCTGCTCCTAATGGCGTATTTGCTGGCAAGATACTCTTTATCTTGGTAGAGTTTACAAACAAGGCTCATACCTATATCGAAGCGCAGTTTGCAACCTTGCTCTCGACCAATATAGCTGATTTCTACAACAAGGCGTCGTTTGGTAAGGTCACGTTGGCGCCGGCCAACGAGTCATCAGGGGCAGCCAATAATGGTGTCATAGACTGGGTCAACGTTGGTTACGCTCACCCAAACACGGGTAATTGTAGTGGCGCTGCTTGTAATGCCAACCAGCAATTGGCAAAGGATGCCATATTAGCGGCAGATGCTACTGTAAACTTTGCAGCCTTTGACTCTAATAGCGATGGTTATGTAGACACCAATGAGTTAGCCGTTGTAGTAATAGCGGCAGGGTATGAGGCCTCTTATTCTTCTCTGCAGACTCCTAACGTATGGGGGCATCAGTGGTGCATATATAGTGTTGCTCCACCTGTGGTAGATGGTAAGACAGTAGGGGCATGTCATGGTGGTGCAGGAGGATATGGCATGTTTGGTGAAGAACACAAGACAAATGGTGTTGCCAATGCACACTTGGCCACCATGGGGATCATGGTGCACGAATTAGGGCATCTTATATTCAAGTGGGTGGACCTGTATGATACGGACTACACCTCCGAGGGTATAGGTGTATTTAGTCTTATGTCTTCTGGAAGCTGGGGGAAGAAAAACGGGGATACTTGGCAAGGAGAAACACCTGTATTACCAGAGGCCTATAGCAGGTACATACGCGGATGGTCTGATGGCGCCATAGGAAGCGGCACGGTATCCATCACCGCTGCGGGGGCAGTGTCTGCTACCTCAGCCAATACAGTCTTTCGGGCTGCAACAAGCAACTCACTTCAGTACTTTCTTGTGGAAAACAGACAGGCTCAAGGATATGACAGGGGGCTAGAACAACAGTTAGGGACAGGTTTTGGCGGCGGTCTTGCCATCTTTCATATTGATGAAAGTCAATCAGGTAATTCTAATGACAATAACCGTTTGGTCAACATGGAGACAGCCAATAATCACCAGATGTCATCAGGTTATTTCGGTGCAAATGCCAATCTCTGGTACGCAGGTAACGCCACTACATTTGATAATAACTCAACACCCAACAGTAAATTTTACAACGGGGCATCGTCCGGTATATCAATTTCGGCCATCTCTGCTACCGCAATAGCTATGACGGCCGTGTTTAGTTCGGTATCCTCTGTGCCTGCCTTAGATGCGTGGTCAATCGCAGGACTGATAGCGCTTTCTGCCGTGTTGATGTATAACGCACAACGCAAGCGCTTGAATAACATGGATCGCTGTTGACTTCAGACTAAGAGGAAGAGAAGGGGGATCTCTGCTCCCCCTCAGACCCATTCGCAAGGTGACCAGTCCCTTGACCCCATAAATGTCAGGCGTGGTTGCTGTTGACCTGTTGCTCTCCCTGCTTTACTAAAACGGACATGCTTTGATATTTTAAATGGTGAGCAAATCAGAAGATATGTCTTTGCTGACGAGATCAAACAGCATAAAAGGAAAACATCATGGAAAAAACAAATGTGCTTCGATTAGGGCTGCCCAAGGGGAGTCTTCAAGAGTCTACTTTCAAGCTCTTTCGCAAGGCCGGTTATCACGTCACCGTTTCCTCGCGTTCTTATTACCCTTCAATAGATGATCCAGAGCTTGAAGGCATGTTGATACGTGCTCAGGAGATGGCGCGATATGTCGAAAACGGTGTGCTTGACTGCGGCCTGACCGGTTATGACTGGATACTTGAAAACAACGCAGATGTAGAGGTTGTAACCGAGCTAAACTACGCTAAGGAGGGTTTAAAACCGGTAAGATGGGTCGTGGCCGTACCCAATGACTCGCCGATCAGAACCGTAAGAGACCTTCAGGGAAAGCGCATTGCCACTGAGCTGGTAGGCTTTACAAAGCGCTACCTCAGCGACAACAACATTGTGGCGGAGGTAGACTTCTCATGGGGCGCTACAGAGGTCAAACCCCCTCAACTGGCTGATGCCATCGTTGAACTTACCGAGACCGGCTCCTCGCTGCGGGCAAACAACCTGCGCATTGTAGAGACGATCCTGGTTTCAACCACACGGTTTATCGCCAACAAGAAGGCATGGCAGGACCCGTGGAAACAGGAAAAGATCCAAAACCTGGTACTGCTCCTAAAAGGCGCCTTAGCCGCAGAGGAACGGGTTGGACTAAAGATGAATATCCCAGAAGAAAACCTAAATGCGGTAAAGGAGATCCTTCCTGCGCTGCACTCGCCAACCATCTCTGAGTTGACTGATAAGGGCTGGCTCGCCCTTGAGGTTATCATAGAGGAACGGCTTGTCAGGCAGCTTATACCCCCGTTAAAAAAGGTCGGAGCCACAGGGATAGTCGAATACCCTCTAAACAAAGTTATTCCATAAACAAGAAAGATAGGTATGGTGTCCAATGCTATAGTTGTTCATTTTCTGGATTCCTGCCTACGCAGGAATGACATATAAAGCCTAATAACGCCATTTCCCGTCATTCCCGCGAAAGCGGGAATCCATCTTCAAAATCGCATTAAACGGCTATTTGTTGACTTAAGCATATGTATATGCGCCTAGGTAACATATTAAGCAACCACGCTGGACATTTACGGGGTCAAGGGGGACGACTCCCCTTGCGGAAGGGTCTGAGGGGAGGGGTTGCCAACCCCTGCGTCAGTAGGCAGAGCCTCCTCTTCTATCTCTTTGCTCGTAGAGCCTCTTGCAAAAAGAAAATAGAAGAACTTTAAAAACATCTACTTTACTACTTTCAAAAGGTCTATTGTGTATTTATTAACGCAAAAAATACTCAACTTTCTCTTTTA
>PEAB01000106.1 GCA_002753395.1 Nitrospirae bacterium MYbinv3
GTCTGCTGTAGAATCCGTTGATACATGTCCTATCAGTCCTTCACTTAAAAAATCCTTCACTAACGCTTCATGTACTTTGTCTCCCAAACCATGGGCAGCACTTAGAGATTCTATCAGCAGACTTGTTGTAGGATAATTATAGACGGCTTTAGCCACAAATGCTCAGCCTATAGCATATCTCTCTTTGAGTTTACGCCCTTTGCATTGATTACTAACCCACCACATATACTTTTCTATTTGAACTATCTCCAGGATTGTAATCAAATGCTTTTGTCTTTCGGTTATGGGATCGGTACAAATCTCTTCAAGTTCTGGGAACAATACACGTTGAATTTTTCCTAATAGCCATGATTTACTCTCTCTTAACATGATGCTCTCCTTATCGATTTAAGATTATTCCTCCGATGTAGTTTCTCCAAGTTTCTTTGAAATTGAAGCATGGATGGTTCCTGAAAGAACATCATAGCAAAGGCTGACATAAATACGTTATGTATGCTGTATTTTATCTTACCCTTTTGTCTATACTCCTGGAACTTTTCCAAGATAGCGGAAAAGACTGTAATCAAAGCGCCAAACGACAGATGCCTTTTTATCTTCATGTATAAAAGTAGCATAATGATATATAAAAAGGCTAGTGACAAATCTTGTCACTCGTGTGTCTTTTTTGCAACAACAATCATTGGCTGTACTCAGGAGGAACATCGCGAAAAATTTCTTTTACGCTCTTTGAATAACCTCATATAAAGCCGAACAATGTTTTCACTGAGAATCGCTGTATTTTTGGGCAACTCATAGTCGCTTAAAGCCGATATATGAAGCAGCCAAAACAATAAAGAGGCATTGGTCAGGGGTAACAAGATGGTATGATAGAATAAACAATGGAATATTAGAAGGGCTTAATAGTTTAGTACAGGCAGCTAAAGCAAAAGCAAGGGGTTACAGAACATTTAACCCTACAACGTCACTTCCAGTCTAAACGGTTGATTTCTACGGTAACTTCAAATAACACCAAAGCATGTAAACCGTTTATTTTGCCATGTTCTATTTCTAAACTGTCGTTGTAGGGTTAAAAACCTAAAGGTTATTATCTACATGCTCACAAGTAAGCTGGATTATAATAAGGTTGGACTACCCATATGAAATACCAAAGAACCTGAAAACTGTGTATAAACATGCGATATTATGGGGTCAAGGGACTTCTTTGTGGCCGGGGTGCCTCACCCCTCCCCTTGTAGGTGGGTCAGAGGGAGGGGGTTGCGAACCCCTGCGTCAGTAGGCAAAGCCCTCCCTTCTTAATACATACGGGTGAACTATTACCATAATAATAATATGGCGCCCCACAACGAATGCAGTTACAAAACGGGGTAAACTTCATAAGATTCTGATGAGTTTATTCGACAAGATAGTCATTGATCTCCTTGATAAACACATTTCCATAGCGGTGGAGTTTGGACTCACCGATACCGTTTAGCCTGCGCATCTCTTCAATTGAGGTTGGAAGGTGCTTGCACATATCGTTAAGCGTGGTGTCGTGAAAAATTATATATGCTGGTACCTGCTGTTCATCCGCTAGTTTTTTTCTCAACCGGCGGAGTTTTTCAAACAGCGCCTTGTCGACTTGTCCCTCAGTGCCCGACACACCCCTGCCGTATTGAACGACCTGTATGGATTGCTGGACAATCTCGGATTCCTTTACCGTGAGCCTTTTTAGCATCGTAAAATATTTCTTACCGTTGAGGACATCCTTGCCTGACTGCGTGAGTTTGAGCACAGGATACCTATCATCCTCCTTTTGCAGATGCTCTCTAACAAGCAGCTCGTTAACAATTACGTACCAGTAGTCTTTACCTCTACCTTCACCCTCGCCGTATGATGTAAGCTCCAGGTGATTAAGTTCACGGATGCGCTTAGTGTTTGCACCGGTTACGATGTCTATGATGTATCCTACACCGAATCGCTGCCCCGTCTGGGAGACCACTGATAAGACAATTTGTGCCTCCGGCGTAGCATCAATCATCTCCATAGGACCGGTACAGACGTCGCACGCTGCACAGTTTTCTTGGGGATAATGCTCTCCGAAGTATCTCAAGAGTTCCTTTCGTCGGCAGATATTGTACGTAGCGTACCTGAGCGTTTGATTCATCTTTTCAAGGGCGATGGCCCGTTCGTTCTCATCCTCGATCTTATTGATGAAGTATTTGATTTTAGCTACGTCCTGTCTACCGTAGAAGAGGATACAGGCGGCTGGTTCACAGTCTCTGCCGCATCTCCCTGTCTCCTGGTAGTAGCTTTCCATGTTTTTGGGCAGGTCTGCGTGGATGACAAAACGGACGTTTGACTTGTCTATACCCATGCCAAAGGCTATAGTTGCAACGATGACGTCTACTTCATCTTTTCTGAAGACCTCCTGGTTTTTCTTTCGTGTCTCAGGGGGTAGACCTGCATGGTAGGGTAAGGCGCTAATACCGTTGACGATCAAGAAGTTAGCCATGGCATCCACGGAATCCCGCGACGTTCTATAGATTATCCCGCTCTTGCCTTTGTGTTGTTTAAGGAATTCGAGTACCTGAGTCTCCACATCTATCTTCCTCTGTACCTGATAAAAGAGGTTTGGGCGATTGAAGGAGGCACGTATGATAAATGGGTCATGCAGGCCTAGCTTGTTGATTATGTCGTTCTGAACCTTAGCCGTAGCTGTGGCCGTAAAGGCCGCAATGGGTACGTCTGGAAATTGCGATTTTATGGTAGAGAGGGTGAGGTAGTCCGGCCTAAAATCGTGTCCCCACTCGGATATGCAGTGCGCCTCGTCTATAGCAAAAAGGCATATGGATATACCCTTGAGGGTATCGACGAAACTCGACATAGCAAAACGCTCTGGCGCTATATACAGGAGTTCTAACTCCCCTCTTCTCATCCTTCTGTAGACGGAGAAGGCCTCAGATGAGTTAAGCGAGCTGTTTAGGCAGGCGGCCGCCAGACCGTTGGCAACTGCGGCATCTACCTGGTCCTTCATAAGGGAGATAAGAGGGCTGATTACTACGGTAGTGCCCTTCAACAGCTTGGCGGGCAGTTGATAGCAAAGCGACTTTCCCCCGCCCGTGGGCATTACAGCAAAGACGTCATTGCTGCTAACGATATTGGTTATTATGTCTAACTGATTTGGCCGAAAACTCGTATAGCCAAATACCTGCTTCAATGTCTCAATCACTAAACTATCCACCCTTTCTTAATTAGGCATATATTATAAACTTTTTGTGATGTAATTTAAACAGGGAGTGTTCTAACGTATACCCATCATTACCTTTCTTTACATCTATCACAGGTTTGTGATATAACATAAAGACCAATGTTCGGAAACTCCTTAATAGAATATATAAGCAAGATGAAGGGTTATACAAAGAACCCTCAGACAGTTAATCTAAGCTAGATACTTTGGTCGTGGGCAGGCGCGTTTTTAGGTATCAGTGCTGTTGCGTTTATTAATTACAATGTGCTTAAGGGCACAGGCTTAATGATGATCATAGGATCTTTTGGGGCGTCGGCGGTGTTAATTTATGGGGCGCCCAAGAGTCCCCTGGCTCAGCCAAGGAACTTGATCGGAGGGCATGTCTTGTCGGCTTTGATTGGCGTGGCCTCTTATAATATTTTACAAGGGCAGTTATGGTTGGCAGCCTCTGTAGCGGTAGCCACGGCAATTGCCATTATGCATGCAACAAGGACGCTTCACCCCCCTGGAGGGGCTACGGCCTTGATCTCAGTCATCGGAGGAAAGGACATACATGCCCTTGGCTTTTCATATGCTTTTATGCCAACTGCAGCGGGGGCTTTTGTAATGCTGGTTATTGCACTGATAATCAACAACATACCAAAAACCAGGCGATACCCGGAGTTCTGGTTTTGAGATAAGCTAATAAAGGAGTAAGTATGGCAAACATGGCGGGCAGAAGAAAGATTGGCGAGGTGCTAATTCAGTCAGGGTTGATTTCACAGGCGCAGTTGCAGAGGGCCTTAACCCATCAGGCTACATTAAAGGCGCTGGGGCAGCGCCCCCTTTTAGGCAATGTTCTTGTTGAATTGAATATCTTAACGGCTCACCAATTGCTAACCGCTACACAGAAATATGAAATAAGACTGCCGTTTTGTGAATACCTGTTGATGGACAAAAAGGTAACAAAAGAGCAGGTTTCCAAAGCGCTTGAAATGCAGGAGGCAAACCCCTCAAGACTCCTTGGTGATATATTAGTAAAGGACCTCAAGATAATAAGCCACGAGACGCTGTTAAGGACGATCGCCAAACAGTATAATGTGGCAAGGATAAAACCAGATGTCTCTGAGGTTGATCCTACCGTTTTTTTCTTATTTACTGATAAAGCATTGTTGGAAAAACAGTGCATACCGTACAAGAAATTTGTTGCAGACGTGGGTGATGTCGTATGTCAGTGCATTGTGGCGGATATAAAAAGAAAGGACATGCCAAAGCTGACAGATGAGATTACGCGAGTAATCAGGGCGCAGGTAGCTGCTGGCAAGAGCCCAGAGAAGATTAATATTACGGTTGAGTATGCCCTTGCTGACATGGATGAGATAGCGTCTTTTATACCGCATGCACACGAGAATAAAGAGGCAATAAACTTCTCAAAGAAGATCAAGGTCGACGTATTAGAAAGAGAAGAAACCCTAAATATCGGCAAGAAGTACTACTCAACTAACACTAATCTGAACATATTCATGCAGGTATTGATTAAGGCGATGGATTTGGGTGCCTCTGATATGCACATAGAGCCTATGAGGGATAAACTTCGTGTACGCTACCGTATAGACGGCGTATTAATCCCGCAGCCCGATCTGCCAAAGGCCCTGAATACGCATTTCATTCGAGGGCTTAAAAACTTTTTTAGATTCAAGGACTCACACCTCAGAAATGTGATAGTCGATGACCGCAAGAGTGTCTACTACGAGGACAAAAACATCAACGCTGACCTGAGAATCTCTATATTACCAACTGTGTATGGAGATAAAATGGTCATCCGTATCCTCATCCAGAGCGATGTTATACCGACGTTTGAAAAGCTAGGGATGTTTAAGAACCTTATGATCAAGTATCAGATGGTTTGTTCCATGTCTTCTGGCATTGTGATAGTGACCGGCCCTACAGGCTCTGGTAAGACCACAACCCTGTTTGCCACCCTTGATTACCTCAACCACGATTCCATAAACATCCTTACCCTTGAGGATCCCCCTGAATATCTGATTAATGGTGTAAATCAGGCAAGGGTCACAGGGGGCGACTCCTCGCGTGAGGTCTCTTATCTGGAAGGGCTTAAAAGCGCACTGAGACAGGACCCTGATATTATCATGTTTGGTGAGATGCGCGATTATGAGTCGGCCTCCGTCGCCCTGACGGCAGGGTTGACGGGGCATCTGTTGTTTACCACGCTTCACACAAACGACGCAGCCTCAGCGATTACGCGTCTGTTCGACCTTGGCATAAGGCCTTTCCTTCTGTCATCCACCTTGGTCTCTATACTTGGTCAGAGGTTAGTCAGGTTGATCTGCAATAGCTGCAAGGAGGAGTATATGCCTAAGATCAATGACCTGGACTTCTTCAGGATATTCATACGGAATTTTGACGTAGACCTGAAATCAGGTAATATTAAATTTTATCGGGGAAGGGGTTGTGATGATTGTATGCACACCGGCTATAAGGGCAGGGTCGCCATACACGAGCTCCTGTGTGTCAATGACGAAATAAGAAAGAGTGTTCTGGATGGCGCTACCGCAAGGATGGCCGAGAACATAGCCAGGAATTACGGTATGACCTCTATGGTTGAGGATGGCCTGCTTAAGGTAGTTAATGGTCTCACCACGGTTGAGGAGGTGTTGCGTGTGGCAAAGACCCTCGAAAATCCAAAGATTACCAGGACTATTGATGAAATAAAGTATCTCCTTGAAGGAGAGCTGACAAGGCAGCAGATCATAGCCGCAGTGTTTTCCTCCGTAAATGAAAAAGGCGAAGGAGGATGATCTCATCACATGGGGACTTAGATCCTTTGGACAGGGTAACTCTAAAGCGTACGAGCCGATTAAATGATGGCCACTTGTGGATATTTTCCAATGAGTTAGAGGGCAGTCCCAAGGGGTATACCCCAGGTGCATTGGTTGATGTCTACGACAGGCACGATAATTTCGTAGCCGTCGGATATATTAATCCACACTCACTGATAGCCATACGAATATTGAGCAGGGAGAAAGAAGAGATCGATGCAGACTTTCTGCGAGAACGTATAATAGCATCGGTCGAGTATCGAAAGAGGTTTCTGCCAACGAAGGACTCCTTCAGGGTTATATACAGCGAGGGAGACCTCTTACCTGGCCTCATCGTGGATAAGTACAACGACGTAATTGTTGTACAGACCCTTACCTATGGGATGGAGAGGATGCAGACAATATTGCTTACCCTTCTTGATGATATATTTAAGCCATCGGCGATTGTCCTCAGAAACGACTCTGCTATAAGGCAGCTTGAAGGACTCCAGATGGAGAAACGGCTGGTAAAGGGGGCATTGGATGAGCTGCCTGTCATAGAGGAGGGTGGGTTGAGCTTTGAGGTTGACCCCATGTCGGGTCAAAAGACGGGTTTCTTCCTTGATCAAAGCGAAAACCGTATGGCCTTTGCCAGGCTTATCTCAGGCGGGCACGGGTTAGACCTGTTCAGCTACACGGGGGCGTGGGCGCTTCATGTAGTCAAACGCGGGGCCTTTGTAACCCTCGTTGACAGCTCGGACAATGCTATAAAGAGGGCAACTAAGAACGCTCAGCTCAATAACCTCCATCACAGATGCGAATTTGTAAAGGACGATGTCTTTGACTTCCTCAAGCGTCAGGTGCAACAGGGTAATCTCTACGATTTTATTGTTGTAGACCCGCCGGCCTTTGTCAGATCCCGTGCAAGTCTCAAAGAGGGGCTTCGGGGTTACGTCGAGTTAAACTCACTGGCTGTAAAGGCGCTCAAGAGCGGTGGTCTGCTTGCAACGTCGTCTTGTTCTTACCATCTAACCCAGGAGATGTTTATGGAGATGATTACACGGTGTTGTGTTGGCAGGAACACACGGATCTTAGAGGTACGCTCTCAGGGGCTAGACCACCCTAGGCTGCTTGCCGTAGCTGAGACCCAGTATCTGAAGTGCGCCTTTGTGCAAGTGCTGTAAGAAGAGGGGGTAGTCCTGCAGAGGTAGTGATATTCAATTCCCCTCCCTCAGACCTAATGCTGTTGACCTAAGGATGTAAAGATGCAAAAAAATAGAGAGGGCTTTGCCCTCCCTAGACCCTCCCACAAGGGGACTTGTCCCCTTGACCCCGTAATACTCAATCCTAATTTATAAATATATTTATGTCCATGTACTTATCAAGATATAATCATTGCTAATCAGGGTTCAAAACAATCCCTATCCATTCTAGGTATTGCAAAATGTTATAATGGTTCCTAAGTGTTGCAATAATGAATTAGGGAGGTTTTTTGGTATGAATAATAACTACAAACCTTATCTTTTAGTGGCAACTGGGTTTATCATCTTTCTGTCTATGATGCTTGTATTGATTTCGCTGGGACACACAGGGCTGGACAGGAATTATAAGGAGTTAGACAAGATCATCAGTGTTTCGACTTTAAAGATAGATCTGGCACAGGAAATGCGCTACCTAATACGCAACGAGGCAGTAATAGTCAGAAACGTTATCATGGACGATGTAAACAGGAATGAGGAAATAAGGCGTATCAACGAAACCAGAAAGAAGTATATAAATGCTATAGATAATTTAATGTTATTGCTTGATACAGGTAAAACAAACCTATTAATAGAGAAAATAGCTAAATATGAAAAAACAACCCGATTACTGTGGGACGAGGTTATAAGGCAGGCGCAACTGGATAATCTAAAAGAAGGTTACAGGATACTTGTACAGGAGGTAAGGCCCGTTCAATGGAAGTGGCTGGACGCCCTTGACCAACTGGTAGAGCATGAGCAGAAAGAAGCTATCAAAGATCATAGGACTGCTTATGACGTATATATCAGCTCTAAGCGAAATCTTACAATTGTGGGCATCGTTACAGTGCTCTTAGGGGTAGTGATAGCGTCGATTATCATTACGGGTATCTCACGTCCTTTAAAGGCGGTGATAAAAGAGCGGACGGTAGAGCTTGAGGCGGCCAACGAACTGCTCAAAAATGAGATCTCAGGTCGAAAGAAGATAGAGAAGAACCTGCGTTTGTCCTTGAAAGAGCTGAGGTTCATAAAGCAGATGGTTGAGAGCATTATGCACGGGATAACCGATGAGATATTTCTGATCACCAGAGATTACAAGATTGCATGGGCTAACGAGGCAGCGCTAAAAAAATATGGGTACGAATTAAATCAAATTGAAGGAAAGTTTTGTTATGAGGTGTCTCACCACAAAGAAAGTCATTGCAATGATTTAGATGACCCATGTGTATTTGAAGAGTTGAAAAGTGGCGTAAAATCTAAAACCGTTGAACATGTCCATACTAACAATGATGGGAGAAAGAGTCTTGTTGAGATAACCGTTTACCCGATTCTTGATGAAGATGGTGCATTAAATAGAGTTGTACACGTATCCAGAGATATTACAGAGCGCGTAAAGATGCAAGAGCAGATACTGGCCTTATACTCAGCTACAGAGCAGAGTCCAGTGGGTGTGGTCATAACCGATTTAACCGGTAAGATAGAGTACGTCAACCACCAATTCACAAAGATGACACAATACAATTCCGAGGAGGTTTTGGGTAAGACCCTCTCGATACTGAAATCAGGTAAGCATCCTGCTGAGTTTTACAAGGAGCTGTGGCATACTATACTGACGGGCAAGGTGTGGCAGGGAAGCATCTGTAATAAGAAGAAGGGTGGTGGTTTGTATTGGGAGAGTCAGAGCATCTCACCCATAAAGAATCAAAAGGGACAGATCACACAATTTGTAGCCGTTAAGATCGATGAGACGGAGCGAAAGCTCATGGAAGAACGGCTTATGCACATGGCCAACTATGACTCGCAATCAGACCTTCCAAATCGTGGATTGTTTTACGAACGGCTTAACGAGGTGTTGAAGATGTCAAAGCGTTATGATCATCAAGCTGCAGTCATGTTTCTTGACCTTGATAACTTTAAATCGGTTAACGATGTATATGGTCACGACGTTGGCGATCTGTTATTGAAGGAGGTAGCAAAACGTTTGAGGGGTTGTGTGCGTAATTCCGACACGGTTGCGCGCATGGGGGGAGACGAGTTCACGATCATCCTATCGAGGATATCCAAACCGGAGGATGCCTCCTTGGTAGCCGATTACATTATCGAGGCGCTGACCAAACCCTTTGTCCTTGCCGGCAACGAGTTTGTTATGACTACAAGCATAGGGATAAGCGTGTTTCCTTCAGACAGCGACGACGTAGAGATCTTGATTGCCAATGCAGATACAGCTATGTATCACGTAAAAAACGCCAGCAAGAACAAATATCAATTCTACTCTGCCTTAGAACAAACTTCAACCTAATAATGTTAACTTATGCACCCAGAACTGTATCTTCTTTATATTTCATGGTAACTATGCTTTTACGCTTTCTGGATTCCTGTTTACACAGGAATGCCCCCTGTTCAAGCCAGGGGCAGGTATATTTGGAAAACGGCCATTACTGTCATTCCCGCGAAAGTGGGAATCCATAGTACTATCAAAAGTTTTACCATGCTTTTTAAAAAGGATAGAGGATACCTAAAAATTGACAAGCAGCACAATCGCATTTAAAAGCTTCACGCATTGTTCGTTGACCTTAGGGATTTTCTGAACCTTGATTAAACGGATAGAAGGATTTGCAGGATATATATCCCTACAACGTCACTTCCAGTCTAAACGGTTGATTTCTGCGGTAACTTCAAATAACACCAAAGCATGTAAACCGTTTATTTTGCCATGTTCTATTTCTAAACTGTCGTTGTAGGG
>PEAB01000107.1 GCA_002753395.1 Nitrospirae bacterium MYbinv3
CGAGATATAGAGGCAATTGCACACAGGCCGTTACCCCCCGCCACCGCCACCACCTCGTCCGCCGTACTAACATATCAAGTTGTCGAGTGGCTGTATGCAATGCAAGTGTAGGGTATAGGTAAAACAAGGCAAAGTAAGAAAGGGTAGTTAGATAATAACTGCCCTTTCTTACTTCAACGTCATCTGGGTTGTGGTAGCGATATGGGCGGTGGTGAAAATGCTGGTGGTGGAGGCGTTTGCTTTGATGACGGAGGCGTTGGTTTTACGGGTGGTGGTGTCATAGGTGCCGGAGGAGGTGTGTGTACCACAGGAGGCGGAGTGTGAGTCACAGGAGGTGGTGTTTGTGTCAGAGTGGGCGGTGGCAGCACTATGGGTGGCGGAGGCGGTGTTGCCTGTCTCACAGGAGGCGGTGGTTTCACCGGTGGAGGTGGTGGCGGTAGATCCGGTGCTGGCGGATGTGGTAGACCAGGTACCGGCGGATGTGGTAGAGGCGGATGTGGTACACCAGGTGGAAGTGGTGGAAGCCTTAGAGGTGGCGGAGGCGGCGGTAAATCTGGCACAGGGTAAGGCGGCGGTGGAATTACAGGGGGTAACGGCCTGTGTGCAATTGCCTCTATATCTCGTATTATGTCATCGAGCTTAGCCGAGAGATGCTCTCTTTCATCTTGCCTCAGAAACTTCTTTGACCTTTCTTTCCCTGCGGCGCTGGATCTGACATTGTCTATCCGGCGTTGGAAATTTCTGATCTGTTTGTGAGAAAGTTCCCCACTGTCGCTGGCTTCGTTGAGGACTGCCTGCGCCTGTGTCAGCTTTTCCTCAATCACCGGATCCCTTACTTCCTGAGCTAATCCTGTTCCAACTGGCAATAGGAACAACATCGCTGCAAACATCGTAAAAAACGATAGCGCTAATAACGTATACTTTTTGCTTAAAATCTAAATCACCTCCTTTTCGTAAATATCTTTATAACATAACTGTTATCTAAGATTTCTATACTACAACTGTTACCAATTTCTTGTCAATGCCACAGTTTTTGTGGACTCATAAGAAAGTCGTGGTTTTTTTCAAAGAAGGGGAGGCTCTGCCCACTGTCGTAGGGGTTCGCAACCCCTCCAATCTGACCTAATGCAAGAGGTAAAGGCCAAAGGCTGCGACAGCCAAAACGATGAGGATAATACCAAGTATTATTTTTAAAGATGGTCTTTTGCGGATAATTATAGGCGTAGTAAGTTTAACTGTCTTTTCATAATCATCAAAACTCGTAATATCTAACATACTTAAAGAAACGGTCGCACCGTCAACTGTTTGAGGCTTGTCATTGAGTTTTAGCTCCAATAAGATAATAGTTATGTTATCCTGTTTATACAGGTTCTTGTCTAAGGCGTGCTGGATGAGCGTCTCGCACGTTTCCTGCGCCGAGTTGCTTGATTTTAAGAGCATAGTTATTTCGTTTTTCGTTAGCGCATCAGTCAGACCATCCGTACAGATAAGAACCCTTTCGTTGGGATAGAGTTCTATTGGCTGGTTGGAGATATCTATTTGGGGGATATCCTCCAGGCCAAGGTAGCTGGTCAGCATTCCACGATTTTTCTTGCCTGCTTCTAACTCCTCCGTAGATATCTGAGACAGTTTCTTCTTAGCATCCAGTTCTGCTCCGTAGGAGTGGTTTTCATTAATATCTAAGAGCTGCCCCCCACGGTATAGAAATAACCTGCTGTCGCCAACAGAAACCCAGGAGAGTTTGTTGGATCGAATAACGGCAGCAACAAGTGTAGTACCCATATCACTGTCTTGCCCGCTACTTAGATTTGCACTGACCAACCTTTGATTGGCGCTTCTGAGGGCACTTGACAAGGCGTCAGCGATAGACTGATCCGCCCTTTTTCTTTTGTACTCTTCTACAAAGGCATTTACTGCCAGGACGCTGGCCTTTGCCCCGCTGGTATGCCCCCCCATCCCATCTGCCACAACTGCTAAGAAACCGCCCTCAGAATTGACGACCTCTTGTACTGGACTGAACGAGGCAAAATAGTCCTCTTGCTCCCTCCTTTTTCCCCTATCCTGCTCGTTACCGAAGTCTAATGTCCAGGTCTGCATCGATAACCATGGGTATAACAGTATTTCAACAGGTCTATCAGTTCTACTTAAACTTGTCCCAGTTGAAATGCTCTGTGCACAATGGTATAAAGATAAGAGTGGTCTGCCCGAATTGGATTATATCGTATGCCTTTAACCTTACAGGTTGACGCACCTTTTCGTCATTGAGCTTGACCGCCTGATTTTTCTTACGAATGAGATAATAGCTGTTTTCTTCAGGGTCATACTCTATCTCTGCATGGTCGCGGCGAGATATCATATCATCGCCCCTTATCGAAAGTGACAGATCTGCAGTATCATCACGGCCGACTTCGTTAATGCCTGGCCTTATACGGTAGTCTCTCCCCTTTTCGCTGCCTTCAACGCAAACCAGCCAGCCAACCACAGGATTAAAACCCGATTTCTTCTTAAAGATGCTCTTAGTCACTACATCGCCATCTCCTGACACACCCTCAGGCACCGCAATGCGATCCTTAAGCAGGTCTATGACAGGTACTGTAGTTGCTCTCTCATCACTGTTGGCATTAGCAATCCGATTAAACACGCCAGTGCTGATCTTCTCATCCTGTGCATTTCTGCAATACGGACACTCAGGATTTTTATCAGGATTGTAATAGTGCATATCGGCAGGACATCTCTTCATTGCCATAAACAATCACTCCTTAATTATCATATCAGCAACTTATTATTATCATTTTTATTATAACAATACAGTATAATAAATTCAAGACAAAACGGGATTACGGATGTATAAGAAAACATGGGGATAAGGATATATCAAGGGATCAAGAGGTCTGGTCCCCTTGCGTTAAACATAAACACAGTAGAAAAATATATACTTAAGGAACTGCTGTGGACACTTGTTTTGAGTCTTGCGGCCTTTAACGTCGTGTTAATGATGGAGCGTGTGTTGAAGTTTAGCATGATATTAAGCGGCGTGGGGGCCTCAGTGTTTGACTTCTTGGAGATTATAATGTACGTTCAGCCTCAGTTGTCTTTGTTGACACTCCCCATGTCGTTTATGACGGCTGTGCTGTTTACCTACGGAAGACTCAACGTTGACAGCGAAATCGTTATACTCAGGGCCTCCGGCATGTCCTTTAGGCAGATCGCTAGACCGGTATTGATATTAGGGGTTATGTGCTTTTTGTTAAGCTGGTTTATATCTTTTGTCTTAAGCCCTGCAAGTTCAAGGACATTCAGGGCCAGACTCACAAAGATCATAGCTACAAAATCTCCTATGGCTATCGAACAAGGGGTCTTCTATACATTGATCAAGGACGTAGTTGTTTTTGTGAGAGAAAAACGCTCTGACGCCTTCTTAAAAGACGTCTTTATCTACGATAAACGCAACAACAAAACTCCGTGGATCATCTTTGCAAAGGAGGGACACATAGACGTCTACAACGACATGAACATAGGCATTGTGCTAAAAACCGGGGAGATATTTCTTCCAGCCGCACAGACTCTTACAAAGCTCACATTCAACACGTATAACATGACCGTAAGCCTGGCCCCACAGGTAAACTTCAACGTCAGCGAACTAACCCCCTCTGAACTCTTGCAGCGAGCAGGCACAAAAGAGGGGCAGGAGAGACTTCAGCTCTACGTTGAACTACACAGGCGCTGTACCCTGCCGCTGATGATTATGGTACTAAGCATCCTCTCTCCATCTCTGGCAAGCGTCCTGGGAAAGGGGGGCAGACTTGCAGGTCTGAGCATGGCTACAACCATATTTGTTGTCTACTACAGCCTCTTAGTCTACTGCGAAAAACTCGTCCGTAACGGAAAGCTCGCTCATTACGCGGGCGGCTGGCTTCCTCTGACGTTGACGCTGTTACTATCGCTCTACCTGTATAAAAGGGCAAGCAGACAATGACCATCATCGAACGCTACTACATAAAGGAATGCCTGCTCGTCTATCTCACTATAGCCCTGGGACTAGCTGCGCTTGTGGGTGTCTTTGAGATCATAGACAAGTTTGACAAGCTGATGAGATACGAGCCGGAGTTCAAGCAGGTACTGCTGTACTGGTTATATACGATACCAAAGTATATTAAGTATCTGCTGCCAATGGCAACACTGATTGGTACACTACTGGTGTTTGGCCAAGCAACAAAGTTCAACGAGCTAATTGCCATTAAGAGCACAGGGACAAGTATGAGTCGCCTTTTTATGCCCTTTGTTGTCATCGCCGTGATCCTTGCCGTCTTAGATTTTTCCATAGACAGTTTCCTTGCGTGTCCCTCTAACTTTAAGGCCAATAACTTACTGCACAGGTTAAAAAACAACAGGGACAGGACGCTCTTTAAGACAAACGACATATGGTTTGTGGAAAAAAACGAAATACTCATAAACATCGATCAGTATTTTCCTGACAAGAGTATACTTAAAAACGTAACCGCCTTTATAATGGATAACGGCAGGCTCACCCAGATGTACGTTGCCACCACGTGTCAGCACAACGGCATCAGATGGATATTCACAGACGTTACTTACTACGACCTGGTGACGATGACCACTTCCAAGGTCAACGACATCTCCCTTGACAGCATAAATGCCCTGAGCATCTACGACGAGAGCGTTTCAGTAGCCGATGAGATGTCCTTTTTTGACCTCCTGAAGTACAACAGACATCTTAAAAGCTCCGGCTACGATAATCAGAAGGTGATGGTCGACCTTCATGCCAAACTCTCATATCCTTTAACCACCATCGTTATGATGCTAATAGCCATAGCCATTGTGACAAGGCTGAAGATGGGCTCTGGCACGATCAGCGTTGGCATTGCAATAGCCATCAGCCTTGTGTACTGGATCTGCTTTGCTCTTTCCATATCTTTGGGGTACTCCGGTATGGTACCAGCCTTTATAGCACCGTGGCTTGTACCCATAGCATTTATAAGTATGGGTGTATATCTATTTCAAAAAATGCCGCAGTAGTGTTAAAATCACCTGTAAATGCTTTTATATCTATTTAAAAAGACGTTTGAAATGCTTGTCACGTTTTTAGGCATAACCGTAATCAGCTTCTTGATCATCCACATGGCTCCTGGCAAACCCACGGACGTGTTAACCGATATGAACCCGAAGATCACACCAGAGGCAAGGGCCAGACTCCTAAAGTACTACGGTCTTGACAAACCCATATGGCAGCAGTATACGTTGTGGCTAAAACGGATCGTGCACTTGGACTTCGGTGAGTCCTTCTCCTCTGACCACAGGCCAGTCTGGAGTAAGATTAAGGAGCGTCTGCCCATCACCTTTGGCATAAACCTGTTGTCGCTAATAATCATCTTTATAATAGCAGTGCCGATAGGGGCGCTGTCGGCCACCCATAGGCACACCCTCTATGACAAGGTTGTTACCCTCATTGTGTTTGCAGGCTTTGCAATGCCTGGATTTTGGCTTGCGCTGCTCTTGATGATGTTTTTCGGTACATATCTGCACGCGCTGCCCATATCCGGTCTAATGTCCTTGGATTTTCAGAGGCTCAGTCTTTGGGGTAAGGGCGTGGACCTGGCCAGGCATCTCATCTTGCCCGTGTTTGTTTCATCATTTGGCGGACTAGCTGCTATCTCACGATACATGAGGGGGAGTCTGCTTGAGGTGGTACGGCAGGACTACATTACCACGGCCAGGGCAAAAGGGTTGCCTGAGAGCAAGGTCATGTACGTCCACGCCCTGAGAAACGCTCTCCTGCCAATTATAACGATCTTGGGGTTGTCTATTCCTGGTCTGATTGGTGGCAGCGTAATCTTTGAGCAGGTGTTTGGTATCCCTGGGATGGGGCAGCTCTTTTACATGGCCGTTATGATGAGAGACTACCCCCTCGTAATGGGGATACTAACGATCGGCGCCATCCTGACCCTCGTAGGAAACCTGACAGCCGACATCGGATACGCCATCGCAGACCCCCGAATACGGAGGTAAATATAAAAATCTGTCAGCCCCATCATATTGTAATAGTTCACTCTTATGTATTAAGCGAAACGAGAGTCCACTATAATGTTAGATAGAGAGTTAATTGAACCATTAGAAGATGAAACGCCGTCTTCGTATGTTGACCGTATAGGTCAATTATATATATCAATTACTAACATGCAGCAGAGGAAGTATTTTGCTCAATATTTTACGTCATTAGAAGTTGCAAGTTTTATGGCGAAATTTTGTAAACCTAATAAGAAAGTAATAAGAATTTTAGATCCAGGTGCAGGTGCAGGCATTTTAGGATGTACTTTATGCGAGCATATTGCAGATATCTCATACAAGACAGAAGGGATAGAGTTGACAGCTTATGAAGTGGATAATGCTTTAATACCCTATTTAGAGAAAAGTCTTCGATACACAAATTCGTGGTTAGAGAAGAGGAACGTCAGATTTTCTTATAAGATAAAAGCAGAAGACTTTATCCTTGAAAATACTCATAAAATAAGTAATATGAAAAATCTATTTGAGTACCAACACAATGAAAACAAACAATACGATATAATTATTTCAAATCCTCCATACTTTAAGATACCTAAGTCAGACCTTAGGGCTAGGGCAGCGGACTTTGTAGTACATGGACAACCTAACATATATGCTCTTTTTATGGCTGTTTCTGCTTGTCTTTTAGAACAAGGAGGCGAACTAATTTTTATTACACCAAGGAGTTATGCTGCTGGGTCTTATTTTCGTCTCTTTAGAGAAAAGTTTTTCGCAATTGTAAGACCAGTATTTTTTCATCTCTTTGGTTCGCGTAGCAATGCCTTTGATAGAGATAACGTACTGCAGGAGAATATCATTATAAGGGCAAAACGGCAAGAATTATGTCCAAGTGGTTATAATAAACAGACTGTAATAATTTCTTTCAGCCAAGGCTCCAAAGATTTAAGGGAAGCACGCCAACGGGAACTTCCATTAACAGAAATCATTGACTTGAGAAGTAAAAACGCTATCTTAAGAATTCCAATTTCTATTGAAGAGGAAGAGGTCACAAGCATTGTAAGTTCATGGAAAGGAGGTTTACATGTCTATGGTATGGAGATCTCAACTGGACCGGTTGTACCTTTCCGTGCAGCGTCATATATAACAGATAAGGAAAAAGACAATGATCCTTGTGTTCCTTTATTATGGCTGCAGCACGTAAAATCAATGTCTATACAGTGGCCTGTTAATATAAAAAAACAACAGTATATAAGACTCTGCGATGAGTCTATGAGTGTATTATTAATGAACAAGAATTACGTCTTATTAAGAAGGTTTAGCGCTAAAGAAGAGCAAAGACGTTTGACAGCAGCTCCTTTTATTGCGGAAAGGTTTAATACCGATTTTATAGGAATCGAGAACCATTTAAATTATATATACAGACTTGACAGTGTGTTATCTTTAGAAGAACTATATGGTCTTTCTGCCCTTTATAATTCAAGGCTGCTCAATATATATTTTTCTACTTTTAATGGCAATACCCAGGTCAGTGCAACAGAATTAAGATATATACCATTACCCCCGCTTGAAATTATAAAGAAAATTGGAAGACACATTCTGAATACACATGTTTCAGCTTATTGTATTGATAACCTGATAGACGAAACTTTTAATATAGACATCGAGAAAAAATCGGAGAGAAACATTATAACTTATGGGTAAAATTGAAGACGCTCAAAACATCCTTCAAGACTTTGGTTTACCACCGCAACAACAAAACGAAATCTCAGCGCTAACTCTATTAGCTTTGTGTGGTATAGAGGAAAATGAGTTTTGGTATGATTCATACAGGCATAGCGTTACTATAACAAAAGGAATCATGGAATTCATAGCAAATAGATACAATAGAAAATATGCACCAAATACACGTGAGACTTTTCGACGACAGGTTCTTCACCAATTCGTTCAGGCAAGCATTGCAGATTATAATCCTGATAATCTCAACTTACCAACAAATAGTCCTAATGCTCATTACGCTATTACTGAAGAAGCGCTGGTTGTTGTTAAAACGTTCGGGACTAAAAGATGGAAAAAGACTTTGGATGGTTTTGTGAAAAAGCAAAGGTCACTATCAGAGATTTATCGAAAAAAACGAAACGCACAAATGATTCCTGTGATATTATCTAACGGGTTAAGGTTCGAACTTTCACCAGGAAGGCATAACGAAGTACAATCAGCAATAATAATGGAGTTTGCCCCGCGCTTTGTACCCGGAGCAGTAGTGCTTTATTTGGGGGATACAAGTGCAAAGAGTCTCTTTACAGACAAAGTAGAATTAGCTAATGTTGGAATAGATATAACGGAACATGATAAATTGCCTGATGTGCTTCTAATAGATAAAACCAGGAATTGGCTTTATCTATTAGAAGCGGTTACCTCACATGGACCTATGACCCCAAAACGCATTGTTGAATTAGAGGCAATGATGCATAATTGTAAATGTGGAAAAGTATATGTTAGTGCATTTCCTGATTTTAAAGAATTTAAAAAACATTTAACTCAAATTGCCTGGGACACGGAAGTATGGATATGTGAATTTCCTGAACATCTTATCCATTACAACGGTGATCGATTTTTGGGTCCAAGATAGTTAAATGATTTTGATACGTTTTTTTAATATCCTCTTAAAAAAGCATGGTAGAATTCCTAAACCCAAACAAAATAAGTTAATAACAACGTAATAGCCCAACATCGTACTAAATATTAGATAGTATACATTTTGCGCTGAAAATTTATCCAGTTATTAACGAAACAACAAACGGCAGAGTAATGAAGGAAACGGCCGTGGTTACAACTATTAAAAAGGCACTGAGGGAAACGTCAAGGTTGTACCTGGCTGCTATCAAGAGCGAGACCACCATGGTAGGCATGGCAGCCTCTACAATGCACGAATTCATAGCCACGCCCTTAAGACCGATAGCTACGGCCGCTTTTGAGGCAATCAAAGGCCCGGCGGCTAGCTTAATAACCACGGCAGGGACAACTGCCCATGCGTGTTTTATCTTTGGCAGTGTTATTGCCAATCCAATGCTAAAGATCATCAGCGGCACCACTAGATCACCCAACATAGTTACTGATTTTAACACAAATGCCGGTAAGGTGATGTTGACAGATTTTAAGACAACTCCAGCAGCAATCCCCCATAAAGGCGGCAACAAAGCTATAGTCCTTATGGATTGTGTCAACTTCACTCCCTTCCCTGTCCCGTGGATTGATGCTATTTGGGCTGCCACAAGCCACAACAGCGGAGTTGTCGAAAACAAGTCATAGTACATTACGTATTTAGCTGCCCCCTGCCCAAAGGTCTCTACAATGACGGGTAATCCCAAAAACGTAGTATTGCCAAATGCTGAACCAATGATAAACACGCCCCGTTCAGAGGGATTTACCTTAAACCACCTGTCCAACAGCCTGTACACTAAGAATGATAGAAACAGACTTAGCACAATCGTTACACTGGAGACAAGGGGAACGAGCACAGCCTCAAAATCTAACCTTGAGGTATAAAAGATTCTAAGACAAAGGGCTGGCACAAATAGATTCAAAACACACGTGTTTATGGCAGAGCGAATGTCGTTGGCGTCAAGCCCACCTACCCTCATCTGCCTAAAAACAATCCCAGCCAGGATAATTAATCCAAAAGACAAAAGCGTATCGTACATTTAGTTTTAAAGCCCTATGCTGTAATTATAGCACGGCCCATTGCATAAGTGGTCCCCATAAGGTGACAGGGCAATCGCATCTAAAAACTTGACGCATTGTTCGTTGACCTTAGGGATTGTCAGAACAAGGATTAAACGGATGGAAGGATTTGCAGGATATATATTCATAGCCTTGATACATTTTATTCGTTT
>PEAB01000108.1 GCA_002753395.1 Nitrospirae bacterium MYbinv3
TGCTATCGTTTGAACAGAAGAAGGTGGGAAGGACAATTGTTTGATCGTTTAGTAACAGCATGTGTCTCTTCCTCCGGAATTACTTGGACGGAGTTAACTGCATAGGCATTTATATTTATAAATTAGGATTGAGTATTACGGGGTCAAGGGGACTGGTCCCCTTGTGGGTGGGTCTGAGGGAGAGGGTTGCGAACCTCTGCGGCAGAGGCAAAGCTCTCACTTTTTCCCTTTTTTGTATGTAACTAATTATGGGCAGGTACTTACCTTCAACCTATTCAGAAATAAAACGGGCTAGTGCTTAACCACCTTCTTAGACTTTTGGGCAGGATATTGTATTGTGTGCCTAGTGAGTAACCGGCATATCGGGAGAGGGTGTCTACTAAGAAGTATCCAAGGTAACCGATGCCCTCCTCCCTAAGGAGATGCTGAAAGCCGGCCTTTAGAAACCTCTTGCCCTCACCAGCGGGTTGAGCGTAAGACAACAGACCATTCTCTTTTAGAGACACACCGATATCAAAATGTCGATGAAACTGTTGCCGGATAGAGTAATTATGGCAATGTACTACGACCGCCTCGGGCTGATATGCTACCTTATAACCGGAGTGTATTAACTCAGAAGCAAATATCATATCTTCGTTCATCAGGGTTTTAACGAATCCACCTACTTCTAAGAATATCTCCTTTTTTATGGCCGAACAGACGTTAGAAAAAAAGAACGCCTTTATCCCCATACTTAACAAGGTATCAGCGCTCTTGAGCTTGAAAGAGTCAGGATAATTAAACTGCCGGCAGAATCGCTCCAAGGCGCTGGCCTTTTCACCGCACACCTGTCTGGCATATGATGCGGCAACTGCGTGGCTCTCAAGCGGAGCCAATAAGTGGGCAACCACCATATCGTCAAAGGGCATGGCATCCTGTGTCATAAAGACGAGCACCTCAGCTGTAGATACGGCGGCGGCTTGATTGCGCGTCAGTCCATGATTAAATACCTGACGCTCGATGACAATCACCTCACAGCCAAGCGACCTGGCAATTGCTGCGGTGTCATCATC
The DNA here is from genome assembly GCA_002753395.1 of Nitrospirae bacterium MYbinv3. GTDB lineage: Bacteria > Nitrospirota > Thermodesulfovibrionia > Thermodesulfovibrionales > Magnetobacteriaceae > Magnetobacterium. The sequence continues at coordinate 1,053 of PEAB01000108.1, forward strand.
CGAGGACGAATCTATGACGATTATCTCTGCAACATCAGCCTTCTGTTTTCTGAGCTTGCCAATAAGCTGCACCAATGTTGTTGAGGCATTAAGCGTCGGTATGATTACGCTTACACTACTCATAGCACCTTAAAAAACCACCTCGCTTGAGATACCAAGTCAAGGCCTTATTCCATTTCACTGGCTCAAGGCCAACAGAGAGCACGGTTGTGGTCATGTCTAGCACCGAATAGGGTGGCCGTGCAGCAGGCCGAGGATACTCAGCCGTCGTAATCGGAACAACCCGCGTGCTGCAGCCGGCACGACGCAATATCTCACACGCAAAGCCGTACCAGGTCAAACGGCCATCTGTCTCATTCGTAACGTGGTAGATACCGTACCTGCCGCTTTCAATAATCATTTTGATGGCCAGTGCAAGAGTTACTGTCCAGGTAGGGCTACCCACCTGATCATCAACAACTCGCAGCTCAGACCTCTCTTGACCCAGTCTCAAGATCGTCTTAACAAAGTTGTTACCGTGCTCACCGTACAGCCAACTAGTACGAACAATGTAAAATCGCCTACAAAGCCACTTGACATACCACTCACCGGCCAACTTGCTCTCTCCGTAATAATTGATGGGTCGCGGGGTATCAAAAGGCGTGTAAGGGGTTGTCTTAGAGCCGTCAAAGACATAGTCGGTACTTATCTGACACAGTGGCACGTCGTACTGCGCACACGCAAGGGCGAGGTTCTGCACCCCGATACCGTTTACGAGCATGGCCTCACGCTGTTGACTCTGTGCGAGGTCGACATTTGTGAAGGCGGCGCAGTTTATAAGCACGTCCGGCCTGTAACCCTCAACGGCCTTAAACACACCAGCCACATCCGTTATGTCTAGCTCTGCCCGACTTGCGCCATAACAGTGGTGGTGCTGCCTCAAAAGGGGGATGAGGTCGCTGGCAAGCATCCCCTCGCTGCCACTTACAAGTATCCTCAACCCCAAAACCCCTTGCTCTCGGAGACAAGACGGCGTTTAAGGGGCTTCCACCACCACTCGTTATCCCTGAACCACTGCACCGTAAGCTCAAGACCCGCACGCAGCGGCTTCTCCGGCTTAAAGCCTAACTCTGAGGTGATCTTGGCGTTGTTGATGGCATAACGGTAATCATGCCCGGGACGGTCTTTTACGTAGGTTATTGAGGAGCTGTCCTTGCCCATAATGTCTAAAACGAGTTCTACTATATCTATGTTTTTCTTTTCGCACTCACCGCCTGCGTTGTATACCTGTCCACCCCTGCCGTTGTGCAGAACCAGATCGATAGCCCGGCAGTTGTCCCCTACGTAGAACCAGTCGCGTACGTTCTTGCCCTCGCCGTAGAGGGGGACGGGGGCGCCTTCAATGAGATTGGTTATCATCAGCGGGATGAGCTTTTCGGGAAACTGATACGGCCCGTAGTTGTTGGAGGGTCTGACGGTGCAGACAGGAAAGCCATAGGTCTTAAAGTAGGCGTGAACAAGGAGGTCTGCCGCCCCCTTAGAGGCCGAATACGGAGAGTTTGGCGCAAGCGGTGTCGTCTCCGTAAACAGACCATCATCCGTTTCAAGAGAACCGTAGACCTCATCCGTGGATATGTGGACAAACCTCTTTATACCAGCCTTTCTGGCGGCGTCCAAGAGTACCTGCACCCCTATGACGTTTGTGATCAAAAAAGGCTGGGCGTTGTCAATTGAGCGGTCTACGTGGCTTTCTGCAGCAAAGTGTACAACTGCCTCGACCCCCTTCATCAACCCATTAACCGTATCGCCGTTTGCCACGGAGTCATGGACAAGCTGATACCTCTTTACATCCATACCCTTAAGGTTGTCGACATTACCTGCGTAGGTCAGGGCGTCAAGATTAACTATCTCGTAATCGTGATATTTGTTGAGGATGTATCTTATAAAGTTCGACCCTATGAATCCGCATCCACCTGTTACAAGAATCTTCACTGTTTACCTCCTTTTATCGCATTCCATCTTGTTCATGGCCTAGGCCGGGCAATGATGGATCGGGGATATCTGACCACTGCGCCCTCTTAAACGGTGATATCAAGATCGGCACGTCAGGCCTGTCTCCGTTAAACAATTCCTCTATTGTGATGATCTGTATCTTAGGGTAGTCCTTAGAGAAGGTCTCAGACCTGTACAACCCTTTTAAGGCGGCCTCACTTATCATATCACGCTTGGGGGAGGTCAGGGTTATCAGGATACCAATTTCGGACTTCTCTCTATCCATAACGTAGCCGAGGTGTCGGATGTCTCTTACGGAGACCTTGCCGCTTTTAACAGAGACAACCGCCTTTTTGACCTTATCTCTTTCGTCTGAAAAATAAAGGATACCGTCTATGCCAGTGTCTTTGCCCTTTTTCTTATCCCCATATGGGCGGGCGTTTATCAAGGATGTGGCCCACCACTGAAACTGATAACGATTCTGTTTGGCCAGCTCCTGCGCCCCTTTTAAGTCCTCCGGTTCTCCTATTACGTCGTAATCCCTCTTTGGCTCTAAGTCGAACATATCTTTAAGCCGCAGTTTTATAAGATTTGTCGCAAGATGTGTTATGTCAATGCCTATCCATTGACGATTCAGCTTTTGCGCTGCCGTGACAGTGGTTCCACAGCCACAGAATGGGTCAAGGACAACGTCACCCTCCTTGGATGAGGTCATAATAATCCTTTTTAAAAGCACTTCTGGTTTTTGCGTGGGATAGCCCAGACGTTCTTTAGCCTGTGAATTTATTGGAGACAAGATAATTACATCAGAAGCTGAAACAATGGGTTTTTCCCTCTTTATTATTTTATCAAACTTAGATACATCTATATCTGACCTCTTTAACTTCACCTCATCATATATAATCAACTGACGATTAACAGCATTTTTAGTATGAATGACGTTAGTATCATATCCTCTTTCATACTTTTTTTGTTGCGAATCAGACATATCAACTTCAGTTGCAATGAAATAATTATTCTCTGTCTTTGAATAAAAAAGAATCACATCGTGCATTCTCTGAAACTGATTTTGAACGTTAGTCCATCTTCTATAGTGCCATATAATCTCATTTCTAAAGTTTTTTGCACCAAATATAGCATCCATGACGATTTTAAGATAGTGACTTGCGGTAGGGTCGCAGTGCAGATAGATAGAGCCAGTATCTTTCAAGACCCTCCGCAGCTCGATTAGCCGTACACACATCATCACCAGATAGGCCATCATATCGTTTCTCTTTATAAATCGCCTGAATGCCGTCATTGTCTCAACAACATCCACAGTGGCTCTATCCACAATCCTTTGGAAGGCGGCCTCCGTGTCGTTTGTCCAGTGCCAGGTGTCTTCAAAGGCCGTAATCTGAACCTCCGAAGATTCTCCTGCCGTTTCCTTGAACAAGACGTTGTAGTCTGCCTTTGAGTTAAACGGGGGGTCAAGGTAAATAAGATCGATGGACTCGTCTTTGAGGTACTTATCCAAGACGTACAGGTTATCGCCGTAATAGAGTATATTGCGCTGCATAGTAGAGTAACCTCCGTTATACCTCGACGACGGAGTCGTCGCTGATCGACAACCTCAGGGCGTTTGGGCAGTTTGGGTTTTTGACAACCTTGGTGTTTCTGCCTAGCAGGCTGTCCTCAAGCCTTTCTATGCCCTCAATCACAGAGCAGTTGAGGATCACCGAGTGTTCAATGCCTGAGTTTTTTATAGTCACCCCATCGCCGATACTCGTGAACGGTCCTATGAAGGTATTTTCTAGGGTTGAATCCTTGCCTACCCTGACGGGGCCTCTTATCTTACAGTTTACAACGCTGGTGCCCTCGGCGATGGTAACCCGTCCCTCAATGCTTGAAAGGGCATCGACACTGCCTCTGACACTGTTTTTGGTGTACTCATCTAGGACGATGGTGTTTGCCTTGAGCAGGTCGTCCTTTTTACCGGTGTCTAGCCACCAGCCGGTGAGTACCTGACTCTCTACGTAATTGCCCATATTTAATAGCTCCTGGATGGCGTCCGTGATCTCAAGTTCACCCCTATGAGAGGGTTTTATGCGGTCAATTGCGCTAAATATCTTGTTTGAAAATATATAAACACCTACGAGGGCCAGGTTTGAAGGCGGATTCTCAGGTTTCTCTATCAACTTGACTACGTTACCCCCGGCATCCAGACAGGCCACTCCAAAGCGTCTGGGGTCTTCCACTTCTTTTAAGAAGATGAGGGCGTCGGGTCTATTCTTATTAAACCTCTCGATGGCCTCCCTCACACCCTGACTGAGGAGGTTGTCGCCAAGGTACATTACAAAGTCGTCCTGGCCGAGAAAATCCTTGGCCATAAGCACCGCATGGGCAAGCCCTGCTGGCTTATCCTGTACAATATAGTGCGTCCTTATGCCCCACTGAGAACCATCTCCAAGATAACTCCTTACGTCCTTACCGGTCTCAGGTGAGATTATAATGCCGGCATCCCGTATACCCGCCTCCTAAATGTGATTCATTACATAACCCAAAATAGGCTTTCCCGCTACAGGTACAAGCTGCTTGGCTATTGTGTGCGTTAAGGGTCTGAGCCTTGTTCCCTGCCCTCCGCTTAGTATTAGTGCTTTCATAGTCGTCTACAACCTCTAACTTTCCTAATTAGTCTTCTCTGGTGGTTTAGCGCTGCGATGTACCTTTCCGATCTGAAGGTCGGCATTGATGGACTTTAAGATCTGATAGCTGAGTAGACCCAACATGTCGTTAAAGGCGCTTGCTCCGTTTGATTGAGCGCTGCTGCCTCCCATGACAACCTCTGGTACCCACTTCTGCTTGGCTAATTCCACAACGGCTGTTTTCATAACGCTTTCATAAACTGCTAGTTTTTGGGTTAATGCGCCATCTGCTGCCATTATAAGCTCCCTCTTTCTGGCCTCACCCTCACCCTCGGTTATGGAGGCCTCCTTCCTGAACTTAGCAGCCTCCAGATTAAGCCTGGCAACATCTCTTTCCTGCTCAGCCTGTGTTACGGCCTTTGCCTTTATGACCTCCTGTTCCCATTTAGCCTGGGCTGCAGAGGCCTTACCCGACTGCTCCACCGTGAGGGTCTGCTGCTCGGCTTTCTTTGCGTTTGCAATGGCCGTCTGTACGTCCATAATTGCAGCCTGTTGGGCGGCTATCTGTTTTTCAACCACGTCATCGTATTTGATGCTGTTGATGCTAAGATTATAGACCCTCACCTTATATTCCTTAAGAGGGGATATCTCACGTCGAGCTATACCGTTAGGGGCGTCATGCCGTTTTATCAGTTCCACTACCGTCACCGTCTTATCCACTCCGGTAAGTGGATCCTTTACCTTAATCTCTATAGAAGTCGTTGCATAAACACCGTCCTGGGCCTGGTCCTCAATATAACCCAGCAGCTCATTTCTCCTGGCGGCATAGGACTCAGTGCTTGACATAAGCGGGCCGGACATATAGACAGACTTTTCTATGATTGTCCTTACTAGCTCATGCATCACGGCCCTCTGGCTGCCGTATTTCGTATGTATGACGGTAAGGTTTTTCTCATCCAGAGGGAGATCTACTCTAACGCTTCCTGAGACGTTGGCATGTCCGCCATCGTTGAAGCGTATCTTGATTGACTCATCAGACGTACTGCCCTGGTCCTTCATCGAGCTAAACCAGTACTGCATACTTTTTTTGTATTTTGTGACCTTACCAAACATCTGCAGCTTAACGCCCTGTGTAGTATAGATGTATAACGTGCCAGTAATAGGATTTTGGATGATACAGACCTCCCCTGCATCAACCTGCTCAAAGACATAGGAAGATATCCCAAGTAATACAGCTAACAAGACTATCATAACAAGGACTTTAAGTGATTTACGTGGAAATTGAAGCACTGAGCCAAATTTTCTATCCAATCCCAGCGGTAAGAATTTATCTTCCATTCTTCTTACTCCTTAAAGAATATTTACTCTATTTTACAACATAACCATATCTAAGCGCTATAGCCTAATTATCTATACTTTTGCACTTTTTTATAAACCAGCATTTTATGCAGCTCTTGAAAGTAGATTCCCGCTTACGCGGGAATGACAGAAAATGCCCTATTTAGCCCCTCTATGCCTGCCCCCTGACCTGAACAGAGGTCATTCCTGCGAAAGCAGGAACCCAGAAAGTGCAAAACTATAGTGATTTAGAATATGTGTTATTTTCATTTACACCAATGTATCAATATGATACAATACGACAACTATAGACAGAGCTAACTATATTCCAATGGTTACAAAACATTTCGTTTAGGTGAGGAAGAGGGACTTAATGGAAAGAATTGCAATTTATCCTGGTACGTTTGACCCGTTTACAAATGGCCATCTGGACATACTGCTAAGGAGCAAGAGGCTTTTTGATAGAGTAATCATAGCCGTAACTACCAATCCCAAGAAGACCCCGTTATTTACTACCCAGGAGAGAACGGAAATGATAGAGGGGGCGTTGATAGGCCTCAACGGCAGCCTGGAGAACATAACGGTTGAGAGCTTCGAGGGTCTCTTGGTGGACTACGCAGAGAGTAAGGGCAGTTTAGTTATAATTCGCGGCCTGCGGGCGGTGTCCGACTTTGAATACGAACTGCAAATGGCCTTGCTCAACAGAAAATTAAACCCCCACATCGATACTATCTTTAAGATGCCCTCGGAGGAGTATACGTTTTTGACCTCGACGGCTATCAAGGAGATAGCGCTCCTGGGCGGTTCCGTAAGAGGCCTTGTGCCACCGATTGTCGAAAAGGCGCTTGCCGAGAAGGCAAAAAGCGTAAAGACAAAAAACATAACGGCAGACTTAAAAGCCACGCTTAAATGAGATACATATGCTCGGGCAGCATATCACGGTCCTAACCCTCTATAATGATCTATCACTTCTACATAATAGCCGCATTGCTTATATGGAGTTCGCAGGGTGTTGTTGTAAGAACGTCAGGGCTGCCCGTTGAGACCCTTGTGTGCTACTCAAACTTGTTTGCTATGGCGGGACAATCGTTGATATTGCTAAGCCCCTCTATAAGGAAGGCCATCCCGCCCCTAAATCAGTTTCATTATATTATCATCTATGCCATACTTGTGTTGCTAAACACTATGGCGTATTTTATTGCCTTTGAAAAGACCTCAATCGCCAATGCCGTCTTTACACACTACATAGCGCCTGTGGTTGTAGCCGTGCTTGCACCCCTTGTCTTAAAAGAAAAGATCACACCTCTAACCATTGTATCTCTGATTGTGGCCACTCTTGGCCTATGGTTCATCCTCGGCGACATATCTCTAAGTGAACTGTTCAGTAGCGGCAGCGCCGGGAGAAACTCAAACAGGACAGGCATACTTGCGGGACTGGCTTCAGGTGTGGCCTATGCCCTTATCATTATATTTGTTAAGGTCTTTTCTCTCAAGTATAATGCCTATTTCATAGTGTTTTTTCAAAACAGCTTTGTAGCCCTTTCAACGCTGCCCATAGTGTTCACTAGTGTAGGGGTCAGACACACACCCGATGCGGGATTGGGTTCACTGCTGATATTTATTATGATGGCAATAATGTACTCAACCGTGGCGCCATATCTTTACTACAGCGGGATGACACGTGTTGAGGCTAACAGGGCGGCTATACTTGGTTATGTGGAGCCGGTGGGCGCTCTAACCTTTGGCGCTGTCTTCTTGTCTGAGACGCCGCAGTTGCGCTCCTTGATAGGGGGAGCGCTCATACTACTGTCCGGCTGTCTTGTCATCAGGGGGATGAGAGCCCCCGTTAGCAAGTAGGTGTTAATTGCCCCCTTTGATGCTCTCCTCAGGGCTGGTCTCCTTGTGGATACCCCCATTGGGTATAAGAGACATGTAGTTTTTCCTTAGGACCTCGAGCTCTGCCCTTTCACGCTTGACCTCGCTTATGAGTATTGCGTAGATCTCTTTAGCAGCCTTGACGTCCCTTCTCCACAGGACAACGATCACTATTAGAAAGAACCAGCCTAAAACGTACATCTAAATCACCCTGTCATTTCCCTGCTGTCAGGGGGGGTCTTACGAGTAACCGCCCCCCCTAACGTATCTCTACCATTTTGTAATAGCGAGGTTTTCCTTGTCTTTGAAGGCGCCTATGGATATCATTATGAAGTCTATGAAAAACCACAGCCCCATGCCGCCGCCCGTAAAGAGCATTATCAATCCCGTTCCGATCTTGTTGCAATAGAAACGATGTCCGCCTGCCCAGCCAAGAAACACACACAATAACAATGTTACCAATCTGCTTTTTTCTGATACCTGATCCTCTTTCATACTACTACTCCTCTAATCTTATTATTTATTTGGGATTCTAAGGAATCCTTATCATTAATTGAGTTTATTGTACACCATAAAAAAGACTCTGTCTGTATCACATGATACAAACGCGTGCATTGGAAAATGTATCTTCTTTAAAAAGTATGGTAGAATTCCTTTTATGGTTTAAAGACATGGATTCCCGCTTTTGCGCATATGCGTCAACTTAAGGATAATGCCTCCAGAGTTTTCATATAGTTGGCTCTATTTTTTCGTTTCTCATAACAACAGTGTGGTTCTTTCTAACTTCAAGTGGGTAACCCAACCTTAGTATAATCCAGCTTACCAGTGAGCATGTAGATAATAACCTTTAGGTTTTTAAATGTTCTATAACCCCTTGCTTTTGCTTTAGCTGCTTGCACTAAACTATTAAGTCCCTCTAATATTCCATTATTGATTCTACTTTCATACCATCTTGTTACTCCTGACCAATGTCTTTTTATT
>PEAB01000109.1 GCA_002753395.1 Nitrospirae bacterium MYbinv3
CCCTACAACGTCACTTCCAGTCTAAACGGTTGATTTCTGCGGTAACTTCAAATAACACCAAAGCATGTAAACCGTTTATTTTGCCATGTTCTATTTCTAAACTGTCGTTGTAGGGTTATAATGGAAGGCGCTATAAAGCTAATGTACTGGTTGTTGATTGTGGCGGTTATAACAAGCGTAGTAATTGCGAATTTCATTATCAAGAGTATCACATCCCAGTTATCAAGCCTTAATACAGCGATTGTTGAGATAGGCGGAGGTAATCTTGATACAAGGATTGAGATTCTCTCTAATGATGAGATAGGACAAGTAGCTGAATCCTTTAACAATATGGCCAAGGAGTTAAAGGATCAACATGCAGAACTTAGTCTGCAAGGAGAGATAAATAATAATATGGCTGAAGGAGTCAGCCTTACAAGGGCTTCTGACGGAGTGATAATTCATGCCAACCCAAGGTTTTATGAGATGTTCGGTTACGATAAGGGAGAAGTAATTGGGAAACATGTAACTGTAATAATTGCATCATCAAAGCATAGTCCAGAGGAAACTGTTAACAAGGTTATAGAATCATTAAAAAAATACGGCTATTGGCATGGCGAGGTACATAATGTTAAGAAAGACGGGACAGAATTTTGGTGTATGGTTACTGTATCTACATTTGAACATCATCAGTACGGCACAGTTTGGATATCTGTACGTACAGATATAACAGAAAAGAAAAAGATGCAGGAAAAACTCAGCAAGGTATCTGAAGAGATATTTGACCTTTACAACAATGCACCCTGCGGCTATCACTCAATCGATAAGGACGGCATTTTTCTCCAGATGAATGATACAGAACTCAATTGGCTTGGTTATACAAGAGAAGAGGTCATCGGTAAAATGAAATTTTCCGATCTTATCACGACAGAGAGTTTGAAGACCTTTCAGTATAACTACCCGCTTTTCAAGCAGCGAGGATGGGTGCGTGATCTTGAATTTGAGATGATCCGTAAGGACGAATCGATTATGACAGCGTTAGTGAGTGCAACGGCAATTAAAGATAACGATGGCAACTATGTAATGAGCCGGTCTACTTTGTACGACATAACTGAGATTAAAAACAAGAGAGAAACAATAAGGGAATTAAAGGAGAGACTGGAGTTTGCAATAGAAGGCAGCGAACAAGGCGCTTGGGATTGGAACGTCCAGACAGGTGACGTTATTATGTCGCCTTATTGGACAAAAATGCTTGGTTACGAAGAACATGAGCTGGAACATTCAATAAGTATGGTGATGAGTTTGATGCACCCTGATGACAAAGGAGTAGTTTCGCAGTTGTTGGAGAAGCACTTCAGAGGTGAAACAGATAGATTTGTATCGGAGATAAGGTACAAACACAAGGATGGCTCATATAGGTGGATACTAGCAAGGGGGAAGGTCTTTAAATGGACTAAGAACGAAAAACCATTGAGGATTATAGGCATTAATACTGACATAACCAATATAAAAATGACACAGGAGTCTCTGAAAAGAGAATTGCAGTTCAAGTCAGCATTGGCCGAGGTAACTGAGGCATTGTTATTGCCTGAGATGGATATTAAAGATATAGCTGAAATAGTACACCGGCAGGCATTAAATCTTACCGATAGTAAATATGGATTATGTCTCGGAGATTGACCGGCTCACACTTGATGATGTGGGGCATACGCTTAGCGAGATGGTTGAAGGCGGGCAGTGCATGGTGAATCCAAGATACAAGAGAATGACTTTTCCAAAAGGCCCAGATGGGTACAATGCAATGTGGGGACACTGCTTAAATACTAAACGTGGATTTTATACAAACTCGCCCCAAACACATCCGTCATATAAAGGATGTATCCCTGAAGGGCATGTTCCTTTTGAGCGTTATCAGGCTGTTCCCGCCGTAATTGGTGATGTGTTAATTGGTCAGATTGCCTTGGCCAACGCAGAAAGGGATTATACGGAGGAGGATTTAAATGTAATAAAACGCCTTGCCGCTATCTATGCAATCGCTATAGACCGCAAGAGGGCTGATACAGAGATCCGCGAGTTTAACAGGCATTTGGAGCAGAAGGTAGAAGAGGAAACGAAAAAACGCATGGAGCAAGAGCAGCTCCTCATCCAGCAATCCAAGATGGCCGCAATGGGTGAGATGATCAACTCCATAGCTCACCAGTGGAAACAGCCCTTAAATGTAATCTCATTGATTGTCCAAGACTTTGGCGACGCCTATTCGTATGGCGAGTTAGATAAAGAGTATATGAAGAATTCCGAACAAACGATAATTCAGCAGATACAGTTCATGGCTAAGACGATAGATGACTTTCGTAATTTCCTTAAACCATCCAAAGAGAAATTGCCATTTGACATAATGAAGGCAATCGATGACCTAAGATCAATGTTTCAACCTTTAATAAGGAGAAACAGCATAGCGCTTAACTTAAGCTGTATTGGTGACGATTTTGTTACACTAGGCTATTCAAATGAATTCAAACAGGTTATTCTTAATCTTATTAATAATGCAAGAGATGCTATACTCTCACAACGTGAAAGTGGTATTGAAAGAGAGGATAATATTGATATTAACGTATTCAAGGATAACGGTAAGATAATAGTCTCCGTTAGTGATACTGGCGGTGGTATCTCCGATGATGTTATTGACAAGATATTTGATCCATACTTCACAACAAAGCCAGTAGATAAAGGCACCGGTATAGGCCTCTACATGTCCAAAACGATAATCGAGAACAATATGGGCTGGAAGCTCTCAGTAAAAAATATCGATGGTGGGGCAGAGTTCAGAATAGATATAGGCTAGGTTTTATAGGAATGACCAATGATGAACAGGAATTGCGGATAAATGATTGAGTAATCCTAACTTGACAATGTCATATTCCAAATCTCTGCAATTAAGATGTCTGAACCACGATTTAACGGATTAAGGGATTGTCAGGATTATGTTAAAAAAGGTTTTCTGTCTTTTTCCTGTAAATCCTTTACTTAAATCTGAGATTGTCAAGCTAATAATCCTTGTCTAATACCAAGTTGCGTTCATACCAGTATTGGTATAGAAGGGGAGACTCTGTCTCCCCTCAGACCCCTCTGCAAGGGGACCAGTCCCCTTAACCCCATTATAATACAACATCTTACATTCTGAAACATAAGATACCTCTTTGAATGCAACTTAGTATAAATCATGAAAATCATAGTCAACGTTTGTCGTTTGGAAATATTTTGCCGGGATTTAAGATATTTTGAGGATCGAAAAGTTTTTTAATCCCCTTCATCAGGTCGATGTTAATCATGTCCAGTTCCATGTCGATGTACTTGGCTTTGGTTAGGCCTACGCCGTGTTCACCAGAGATAGTGCCTCCGAGGCTGAGGGTCAATTCAAACAACTCTCTGACCACCTTTTCTGCCTTTTCAAAGCTCTCCCTGTTGTTCTTATCAGTCATAATGTTGACGTGGATATTGCCGTCGCCTGCGTGGCCAAAACATGCTATAGGCAGGTCGTGCTTTTCAGACAGTTTCTCCACACCCATAAGCAGTGCTGGCACCTTGTTTATTGGAACGACCACATCCTCATTTAACTTGGTAGGACTGAGCTTATAAAGGGCAGGTGAGACACTGCGCCGTGCATCCCACAGAAACTCCCGCGACTGATTTTCGAGGGCGACTTTTATCTTTCCCCCAAACTCGTTGCAGATGTTTGAGATCACGTCGGCCTCTTTGGCTATGGCCCTGCGGTTGCCGTCAACCTCAATCAGTAAGAGCGAATCGATGTCCTCAGGAAACCCTACCTGTTTTAACCGGTTGACTGCATACAGCGTTAATCTGTCCATAAGTTCGATGGTGCGTGGTATGATACCCGTTGCGATAATCTTGGAAACGGTCATTGCAGCGCTCTCGATACTCGTAAAGGCCGATAGCATAGTGACAATGCTCTCAGGCTGGGGCAGTATCTTTAACCGTATCTTGCTTATAGTTGCGAGAGTACCCTCAGAACCTACAAGCAGCCTCGTCAGGTCGTATCCGACAACCCCTTTTGCGGTCTTAACGCCTGTGTTTATCACCCTGCCATCGGGCAGCACCGCCTCTAGCTGCATAACGTAATCGCGTGTTACGCCGTATTTTACCGCCCGTGGACCGCCGGCGTTTTCAGCCACGTTGCCCCCAATGCTGCATATATTGAGGCTTGCCGGGTCAGGCGGGTAAAAATACCCCTTAGCCTCAAGCTCCAACTGCAAGGAACCATTTATAACGCCAGGTTCAACTAAGACGTTGTGATTTTCAACGTCCAACTCTAAGATGTGGTTCATCTTTTCCAGGCTCATAAGTATTGAGTTCTCAGCAGGCACAGAGCCGCCCGTCATGCCGGTGCCAGCGCCCCTGGGGATGATCTTGTATTTGTTTTCGTAGGCAAAACGCGTTATCTTTACGATGTCTGTGGTGTCGTGGGGCCATACCACAGCTACTGGCGTTATGTCTAACCCGGAGGCGTCGTAGCCGTAGCATAAAAGTACCTCCTTATCAGTGGAGTACCTCTCCTCAAGCAACACCTTGCTTAAACTCTTTAATCCCATGTCTATCTATTATATATCTTTTGAGTATAAAATTTATATCTCTAATAAAGCCATTTCTTAATCTCCATCGAATACACCCCTGGGGATACCTCGTAATGTTTTATAAGGGCTAACTTGCTTTTATCTGGAAAGTCCTCATCGGGCATGATATCGATCTTAAGGTCAGTTGAGCCTTTTGCGATCTTACCTTTTATACGGGCATAGACGCCTTTTCCAGACGATGTTATCGACTCCACCGTCAATTGCTCTTTTTTCAGGATAATCAGACCCTCTATCTTGTTAAAATACTTTAGCGGCAGATAAATCCCGTGGCTGTAGACGTCTAAGAAAGCGAAGTCCTTAACCTTGAAGTCTAACTGCCCTGTGTCTTTCTTTAAGGTAAACCCCCCAGACAAGATGCCGTTTCCCTTCAAAGCGTACTTCTTTAGGTAATTTAAACGGCCAAGCTCAATATCGCCCATCTTGCCATCTATGCTGACATAGTTCTTTTTTATAATACCGCTACCCGTTATGTAACCATTGCTTAGCACGCCGTTAAAGGATACTTTAGCAGTATTAAATAAAAGAAAAACAGGATTAATAGTTATACTGCCATCGTTTAGGACGAGTAATTCGTTGTTTTTTAATAATAACCTAACGTTGTGTATCTTTATGGTAAAGAGAACCTCTTTATTAAGGCCGTCTATCTCCAAGACAAGAGGCTTTTCTACGGAGGTCTTAATCCAGTTTGCAATTAAATCCTCTGGTATTGCAATTAGCCACACCCCAAAGACTAGCGCAGTAATCGTTGTTCCGACGATTATTATAGCAATGAATAATCTTGTAAATATGCCCGTTTTCATTCTACGTCCTATAATACCACGCCTATGTCACTGTGTACGCTGCTGGCCTTTTGACTCAGAGACCATGCTCACGTATGACAGGTCTATTGTAACGTCAAACTTTGCAGGGTCAGAAAAACCCTTTTTCATGCTAAACTTTCTTACGAAGAAACCTGTTGTGCCGTTTTCTATTTTATACAGGATGTTTACTATTTCGTTAAGGCTGACGGCGTTGAGTTTAAACTCGGCAGTCTCCTCTCTAAACTCCTTGAAAGACCTCTGAGCATCTGAGCGAATGGTTGAGCGCTTTTCCTTTAACCCTAGTGAGGACATAACCTCCTCGTTGCCCTGCAAGAGACCGCCAGCGCTATGTTGGCTTACCTTGGCCATTAAGGCGCCTCGCTCCTCACCGCCCTCTTTGTACTCACTGAGCAGGCTGTTGTATTGAGATAAGCCCTCCTCTGTACTTTTCAGGACATCCGTCCTCTTGCTTAAGACGTTGAGGGATATCAACAACAGAACTGTCATTAATAAAACCGCAGCAAGCATTACCGCTGTCTTTCCCTTAAGCAGGGAAGTGTTAAATGTTTTGAGGTCTATTGTCATTGCCTATATCTAACTGTTCGTGTCTAATTGTTTGTGGTTTATTGTTTGTTTAGGGGGTCGCTCCTTCACGGTATCTGCCTCATTGAAGGGTTGAGCACTTATGGTAAACAAGACCTTGTTGTCGGTGGTAGTCTTTGTTTCTATAACCCTCACGTCAGCTAACTGGCTTGTGAGCTTGTCTTTATACTCGTCGACGTCAGAGATCTTAACAGCCTCACCTTTGAGTGTCATCTTGTCTGTAGTCATCTCGAGCTCAATCAACACGACGTTAGAGACATTAATGCCCGACAGGATAGCCAGGTTTTGCAGTGGGGAGATGCTGTTGAAAAAACCCCTCTCCTCTTTTATCTTCTTGATCTTTGCCTTGAGCTGGTATATGGGGTCAATTACCCTGACTTCCTCGCTAAACTGTTTCTTGTAGGAATCTATCATATATGATTTTAACGTTTCAACACGATTGTTTACCAGATGTATTTTGTAAACGGTGTAAGCGCCTGTAAGCATTATGATCAGAGCAGTGATAAGAAGGGCTATCTTGAGGTTTCTTATTGTCTTTACGATGTCCTTTGAGTATGCTAATTCACCCTTAGCCAGATTTATCAAGGGTGTTGCTATCTCCTCCTGGCACATGGTGATCCTCGCCTCGTCTGTCAACTGAACGTTATCGTACAGGGCGTCAACAGAAAGTCTACTGAGCTTATATCTAAGCTCTAAAGATGTTATCGCTTTTGGTTCAACGCCAACAACCTTTAGTTCTGAGAGTTTGTTCCTTAGAGCCTCTTTGTCTATGTAGACAACAAGTACCTGAAATCTCCCATCAGCGTCATCTTGTCCTAACACGATACAGTCTGCCACGCAGGAGTCGTATGTGCCTCTGATGAGTCCTTCTAATGCGTATGGCAGGGTTGAGATTATCTTATTCTTATCAGAAAATGGCATCTCTATAATCCTGTAGTTCAGTATATCTGATGGCAGGGATAGATAAGAGGTCAACGCACTGTCATCAATGTACTCCTTAAGCAGCTCACAGGTACTGCCTCCAAACTCTAGCCTGATAGTCTCATCAAAGGTGTATCCAGAGGTCTTTCGTATAAATATATCCACAATAACGGCAGTGGCACTAAGGGTGATAAACGCTGCCTTCATCAAAACTCCTTCCAGTAGAGTATCGTTTCGCTGCCGCTTCCTATGGATGCCACCATCAGGACATCTCTTGTTATGTCGTTATTTGTTGCCTCAGATGTAATGGAGAAGGTATCGCTTTTAACGGATATCCTGCCAAGCAGGGTCTTGCCAGAGTGCTCAAGACCAGGCACCTTCTGTATGTCTGAGGTGATGGTAAATGGCGACGTCTTGCGGTATTCTATAATACGGTCTGCGAGGTTTTCGCTGATATCCTCTGATAGACAAAATAGCACGGGTTTCTCAACCGTATTGATGTTTATCAGGCCGTCGCTATAAACGGTTATATAAGGTAAGAGCTTCTTGTAATCATCCATGCTCAGCTTCTTGATCAACAAGAGTTCGTCCGTAGAAAAGATGAAAGTGTTTTTTGCATCTTTCTCGGAATTGGTAACTCGTTCTTCCTTATCCTGATCTATCCAGTCTGCCACGTGGTATGCAATGCCCTCATCAATAGAGAGGTGTTTTAATAGGCGTTTAAAGGAGTTTAATGCCTTCTCGTTTGTCTTTCCGTTTTCGCTTATGATTGAATTGACATTAAACTTGGCATTTTCGTCCCTGACACTAATGACGAGGTTATCGCTGCTCTTATGTGCAGTGTTGTCAGGAGGCTCGACCGCCCCGACGGGGATTGTGGTTGTGCTGAAAGTGGTGTATCTTACAGTGCTTATATACGTTCTGAGGTACTTAACGGCAATCTCAACACCGGATGAGGCCAGGACTGAGAGCCTCTGTCCATCTCGATAGTTATAAAGCGTGTTAGTGCCAACATATACGCTGTATGCAAACTCAACTATCATTGCCATCAACAGTGTAATTATCAAGAGCGTCAAGATGACAACGGTGCCATCGGATTGCCTGACCGATTTCAAAACTGCTTTTGCATACATGAAGAAATCATGTACCAGAGATACCTATAATCGTATCTTCTTTATATTTCATGGTAACTATACTTTTACGCTTTCTGGATTCCTGTTTACACAGGAATGACATATTGGGAGAACGGCTATTGCTGTCATTCCCACGAAAGTGGGAATCCATAGTCTTGAAACCATAAAGATTTTTACCATGCTTTTTAAAGAGGATACCTATAATCTTCGTTTTATCTTAGGATAAAAGGTCTCTGATAAGGTCAGCGTCTTGTTTTTTAAAAAGATGGTGAGTGTGGCCCTGACGGAGGTTGGCATCTTAGCATTGAGGGCAGTATCCCATGTTCTGATTGCGCTCTTATTTGCCGAACTGTCGTCAAATACCTCAACTGTAAAATCCCTGATATTGTCAACTATCTCGACCTTAACAGGGTTTACGTTTGTCCCTGATGGCTGGATATTTTTATATAGGAAAAGCTGCTTGTCCTTTTCCTCGACGTAATAGGCTACATGTTTGTAACCAACTCCGGCGCCGGCAAAGGTCGTCATGTATATGCCAGAGGTCTGTGCTGCGTTGACGTCTCTATCAATAACCTTAAAACGTCCCATGTCCTTGTTTGTAGAAAAAAAGGATGATTCGACCTCTTTTCTCATCGATTCAAATAGTTCTCTACTTTCCTGGAGTCTCCACATGTAGTCATCCATTCCATTTATTGCCCGCTCAGATAAAAAATACGTGTTATAAAGAGCCAGCGAGATCACAGAAAACAAAAATAAGGCAATAATAACCTCTACAAGTGTGAAACCTCTCATTGTCTCTTGTAGAATTTTCTTAATACAATCTGATCCTTTTCCTTTTTAACGGTTATCTCCACTAGCGTAACGTCAGGGATTGAAGAGGCGTAGTTTTTAAGCTCGTATACGTAATCTTCAAAGGGTTTAGGGAACCTGCCGCCGTCCTCTATTATATTTAAATTCAGCGATTCCGAGAGCTTCCCTTTCGCTAAAAAAGCTGCTACCGTTATCACCTCATGCCGCTGTACGATGGACAAATTGTAGTTTAGCGTATAAACGAGAGTAGTTACTACCCCGCTTAAAATAGCAAGCGCAATAAGAACTTCAAGCAGGGTAAATCCATCTTTTTTCACTAAAATTGCTAACGAGCGATCTTTACTACACAACCCCTTGTAGTTATTATGACGTTTCTACCAGTTTACACCCCTGCTTGGTCTTGGCCGCTAAACATATTCTATAGATAGCCTGTTAAGGAACGACGCCAGGTCATCTACAACAGTTTTTATCTTTCCTGAATCCTTTATAGCAGCCGCTGTCTCTAGTGCCTTCCTGAGCTGTGATAGAGCCTCAATCCCAAAATTATCAGCGGATTTTTTTATCCCCCCGCCAAGCATCTTGATGGAGTCATAGTCGCCCTTTCCGATTGAGCCAGCTATCTCTGAAACGTCCCTGCGCCGCTTCTCTATATAGGTAGCTAACTGCTTTTCAAATTTTGCCTCAACACTTACGACTATCTTCTCTGCTTCTTTCTTATTCTCTGTACTCATCAAACCCTCCTAAAAATCTTATCTAAATTGTTTATCTATTGTACTAAGCAATTATAGCTGTTTCTTAGCAATTAAGACAAGATAAAAAATTCTGAAGTGTAATCATTTTATATCCTCCTTTGTAGCGACAAGCTAAGTGTTTTGAGGAAGGCAGGGATGAATCTATATTTACTATCCTTTGGGTTGTTCATGATGAAAA
>PEAB01000110.1 GCA_002753395.1 Nitrospirae bacterium MYbinv3
AGTATTTTCGATAAAAGAGAAAGTTGAGTATTTTTTGCGTTAATAAATACACAATAGACCTTTTGAAAGTAGTAAAGTAGATGTTTTTAAAGTTCTTCTATTTTCTTTTTGCAAGAGGCTCCATTATAATATATAAAACAAGAGAAATCTTCTTTTCATAAAAGGGGGATTATGAAAAATTGATTTCACATAAGGAGATCTGCAAGTGACACATCTTATGGTTCTACCTGCAGTGAAGTATTTTCATCTGAGGCTGCGGCGAGGTTGTGTCTTGTCTTTTCGTAGTCTGGGTTAAGGGACATCGCTTTTCTGAAGAGGTCTAAGGCCTCTTGTTTCTTGCCCGCTGAAAACATGACCGCTCCAAGGCCGTTGTATGCTGAGAAACTGTCTGGCCGTATCTCTATGGCCTTACTAAAACTTTCTGCTGCTTCCTTCATCCTATTTAGACGAAACAACGCCCTGCCAAGGTTGACATATGAGTCCCACATGATGGGATTAAGCTCTACGGCCTTCTTAAGACTCGCAATGGCGTCCTCTAACCTGTTGCTGCTTAATAATGCTGCTCCGAGATTACCGTATACTAGATAACCGCCCCCTGTTACCCTCTCTGCGTGTTCAAACAGAGAGACCCCATCATGCCAATACCGTACCTGTCTGTGGGCAAGCACGGTGTAGCTTAAGATAATCAGCACGCTTAACGTAATAAGGGCGTTTTTTATAGAACTCTTCTTGATTAGGACCGAATCTGGGACACACATCGCCGCAATTATAAAAAAACCTATGGATGGAATATACGTATATCTATCCGCCATGCTCTGAGCACCAACCTGCACTAGCCCAATGACCGGTAACAGGGTTGTAAGATACCAGAGCCATCCCATTAATATATATGGCAGCCTCCGTATGTTTACTATGGCCAGTGCAGATACCACAAACAGCACCAACAGACAAAGAGCAGTGAGCCACGCAGGCAGGTTATCTTCAAGCTGGTAGATCACTGACAGGCCGGTTGGAACGCATAGTTTTACAGCATACCTTACGTATGAGACAATGGCATTGGCAATACGTAGATTTAAGGGCACCAATCCTAACGATGAAACCGCTCCCATGCCCATTTGGGCATAGAATGTTATAAGACTGCTTACACCTGCTATAATAAAAAGCGGGAGCTTCTCCATTATCAGAGAAGGAAGGGGGATTTGCTTAGGTCTATTGCCAGGCCTTTTGCGATCGTCCCTTGAGTGGATAGCCTGTAGACGATTCAAAGGCCACAGGTCAAGGAGTAAAAGTACAATGGGCAGTGTTACCACCATTGGTTTTGCCATAAGACCAGCAACAAAGAGGGCACACACCATAATATAGCGTCTGGTGTCAGGTCTTTCCACATAGCTAGTGTAGGCAATCATAGCCAGTATCCAGAACAGGCCGCTCAACACATCCTTACGTTCTGCCACCCACGCCACGGACTCAACGTGCATAGGATGTAGCGCAAAGGCAGCAGCCACAAAGGCGCTTCTCCAACGGTCAAGTGCCATCCGCTCAAGGGCAAAAAAGAGCAGCACAGAGTTTAATGCGTGGATCAGCAGGCTTGTCAGATGGTGGCCGCCAGGGGACAGTCCGTGTATGCTTACATCAATCATGTGCGATATCCATGTCAATGGGTGCCAGTTGCCACCGGTGGTTGTAGTAAAGGCCCATATGATATTATCTAGACTCAGGCCCCCACGCACTCGGTAGTTACCCAACACGTATAGCGGATCATCCAAGTTGATAAAGTCATGCCACAACATCTGCACGTAGACAACAAGTATGCCCATGATCAGGGAAATCACTATAACATCTTCCGATATTTTCGACCGGCCTTGCACGGTTTATAATTTACACACGCCGCATCGCCAATGTCAAGACGAATGCCTGCATGCTCAGGGCAATCGCATGAGAAAAAACTGTCTGAACCACGATTTAACGGATTAAAAGATTATAATGCGATTGCCCACCTGCATGCTTATCTTCCTCCTCCCTTGTAAATGATATCTAGTTCATCCCGTGTTATGCCTTTTATAAGATATAGGGCTAGCACGTAGAGAAATGCCCCGCCGAGGAGTTTAAAAACTATGTTAAAACCAGAGGTTATGGACAAGAAAAGGGCCATTATCGCAGTGGCTATCAACGGCTTAGGGATAAACCTGTATGCAGAAATGGATGCTATGTTTTTAAACGCCCTGTCATACAAGATAAGACCCAAAGCCTCAACCATGAGCGCCGCTATAGCACAACCTGCTATGCCAAAGGAACCTATAAGGACAAGGTTCAGGACGATGCTTGCGATAGCCTGTGTAAAGACGATCTTTAAATATACTCCCTGCCTGGCGCTTGCCCATAGCCCCCTGATGTAGACCAGATTGAATATTCCTATGGCCCCGGCGCCAAGTAAGTAACCTAGGGCGGTGCTACCGTCGTCGTACCCCCCGCCGTAGATGAGGTGCATTAAAGGTTTGGCCAAAATAGCGCCTCCAATGGCGGCTGGTAAGGTAAGTGTTATCGCTAACTTAGCGCTAAAGGACAGTACTACGCCAAAGGTGTCTGAGGCCGCCCCAGCATAGTGTCTTGAGATGACGGGGTAGATGGCATCAAAGTACACAGAGCCGAGCATTGTCAAGGGCAGAAGCAGCTTGGCAGCCGAGTTAAAGTAGCCCACAGAGGCCTCCGTGCTCATAAAGCCAAGCATGACGGTGTTGGCATTGTTTACTACAAAGTTCATAAGCACAGCCGTCCCTATTGGCAAGGCGTTTCTTAAGGAGTCCCTCCATATCTGCATGTCTATATCAAATTCTATCTTACCGGCAACCATTTGAAAAAAGGAGATCAGACAGGACGCCGTTACCAAACCCGATAAAAACTGAAGACATGGTATGATGAGTAGTTGTTGAGGACCATGTATAAGGGTAAACACACCGGCTGCATAAATGGTTATGCCAGCGATCCGTCCTATGGCAATGTAGTACATCTTTTCAATGCCCTGAAACAACCACTCTATAAAAATGCACGACATAAAGACCCCTGCTCCATAGAGGATTATGAGGTATTTTATCTCTGCGGGTTTTCTAAGATAAAAGGCTATTGCTAAGAGTACCGCAAAACTCAAGAGGGTAAGGCAAAGCCTTAGGGCAAGGATGTTGCCCACGTAGTTGTTCAGCCCCCTACGGCCACTTGCGACCTCTCTGGTTGCAATTACACTGACTCCCATATCCGTAAAAAGCATGAAATACCCAACGATGGCAAAGGCAAAGTTGATCTTGCCAAACCCTTGGGGCCCCAAAACCCTCGCTATATACACAACGGTAAAAAAAGAGACAGCGTGCACTACCACGCCAGATGATAAAAGAGAGAATATGTTCTTTAAGATACGCGGCTGTGACATTGATTGCGACCGTGATAGTGGCGGTCTCGCATCAGTCAATATTGACCACTTTATCTCCTAAGCCTTTAACGAGTGCATCTACAGCCACATCAAGGGCTGCCACATCCAAGGATTCCAGAGTCAGCATCACGCGATGCTCTTTGTTGTTCATTATGGGATAGGAGCCAATCTTGACATCCTTGTTGTTTCTGACCACGTCGTTTAACATGGGCGCTATCTCTGACTCGTATTCGCTAACATACACCCGCTTAAGCAGGATTGAAGGGGATGTGAACATGTTCTCTATAACGTTGAACTTATCTCTAAGGTACTGGGGTATGCCAGGAAAGATAAAGACATTCCTATACCGTATAAGTGGAAACTCAAGGGCCTTGCTGGTTATGATCTGAGCACCCTCCGGGATCTCAGCCATCTTTTGGCGTTCAGGTGTTACTCTATCGCCGTATCGACGCTCCAGGATGCTGTACAGGTGCTTCTCCACCACTACCTTTACGGAGAACCCCTTTGCAATACCCTCGATTGTTACGTCATCGTGTGTAGGTCCAAGTCCGCCGGAGGTAAAGACGTAGTCATACCTGTCGGAGAATATCTTGACCTCAGCGGCTATTTCGTCTATCTCATCAGGTATTATCGAGACGCGACATACGCTAACACCCCTTGCCCGCAATCTCCTTGTCAAAAACAGAAAGTTACACTCCTCTACCTTACCGGAGAGGATCTCATCACCTATTATAATTATACCTGCCGTTGTTAACATGTCTTTGTTTTGCAAGGGGTGTCACGCCCCTTGACTCCTTCCTTATCATATTTCTATAAATTCTACAACATTGGCATTAGGAAATAGAAGCGGGATTTTCTTTATAGGAGCACACCCCGTCCCCTTATTTAAACGCTACTTTAATACGGCCTGATCTCTTTGCATGGTAAAGCGCCTCATCAGCCCTCTTGGTGAAACTCTCAACGGCAACTTGACAAACATATTCTCCAAGTTCTAAAATTCACTGTGGGTATTTTAAATAGGGTTCTTGCCGTGTTTTCTCTTATTGTCCTAGTGTTACAGACAGTGAGCTGCAACAAGAGAGACAGCCAGGGACAAACAGATGTAATAAAGATAGGCGTTGTGGCTGAGCTGACGGGGGACATACCCGCAGTGGGAGCGTCGTGTAAGAATGCAGCAGAGATGGCAGTCAAGGCAGTAAACGATGCCGGCGGGATCAATGTAGGCGGCAAGCAACACAAGGTTCAGATGTACATAGAGGACAATGCCGGACGGGCTGACCAGTCTGCCTCAGCCGTACAGAAACTCATCGCACAACGCGGCGTGGTGGTCATAATTGGCCCCAATTCAAGCACTGGTGCGATACCAGCCTCAGAGATTGCCGAGGCTTCCAGGGTTACGCTCATTACGCCGTGGTCAACTAATCCAAAGACGACACTTGATTCCAAGTCGGGTAAAAATAAACGATACGTCTTTAGAGCTTGCTATCTTGATACCTTCCAGGGGCAGGTGCTTGCCTCCTTTGCAATTGAAAACCTGAAGGCAAAGACCGCAGCCGTCTTGTTTGACGTAGCAGCGGAGGCACTTAAAGGACAGGCCGAGGTATTTAAAAAGACGTTTGAGCAAAAGGGAGGCCGTATCACTGCTTATGAGACATACTCAAGCGGCGATAGGGATTTTTCGGCTCAACTTACAAAGATCAAAAAGGATGCCCCTGATGTGCTGTTTCTACCGGCATACTACAGCGACGTGCCTTTGGTGGTGCAGCAGGCACACCGTTTGGGGTTGTCTATGCCGTTTTTGGGAAGCGACGCCTGGGCAAGCTCTGAGCTTACAAAGTTGTGTGGAGCAGACTGCCAGGGGTACTTCTTTAGCAGCCATTACTCTCCTGAGTCCACGGCTGAGGTGTCAAAGAATTTTGTGCAGGCTTACACCGCCCTCTATAATCAAACGCCAGATGACGTGGCAGCTTTGACCTACGATGCCTTTGGCATACTCTTTCAGACCCTCTCCAAGTCAGCAAAGGTCGAGCCAGAGGCCATAAGAAACGCCCTGGCTACAACGACTGAATATTCAGGCGTCACCGGCAACATCAAGTACGCTGAAGGCTCTGGCGATCCGATTAAGAGCGCCGTCATGCTGCAAATAAAAGACGGTAAGTTTCAATGGTACGCTGAGGCACGACCTTAGTGTGAATATAAATAAGGATGGCTTTGCCTACTGACGCAGGGGTTCGCAACCCCCTCCCTCAGACCCACCCAAAAGGGGACCAGTCCCTTTGAGACAGGGGTGTCACACCCCCTTGACCCCGTAAATTTTAGGCGTAATTGATAAGTCAACAGCATTAAGAGTGATCTTAAAAAGCAGCTTGTGATATACATATTTCAGCAAGTCCTTAACATGTTGCAGCTTGGCAGCATCTATGCCCTCATAGCGCTGGGTTATACAATGGTGTATGGGGTGTTGCAGATGATAAACTTTGCCCACGGCGATATATTTATGCTAGGGGCGTTTATGTGTTTCTTCTCCTTGACGGTACTCAAGACGTCACTTGGTCAGACACTATTGATATCTATGTTTGGGGCGGCGCTGCTTGGTGTGATGACAGAGAGGTTTGCCTACAGGCCACTCAGATATGCCCCAAAGGTCTCAGCCATCATAACAGCTCTTGGTGTGGGCATGTTCCTTGAGAATTTTACCCTTGCCCTAAGCCCCTACCCTAAGCACATCCCTTCAGTATTTAACGGCAAACAGTTGGTCATGGGCGGGTTGACAATGTCATCCTTGCAGGTGTTGACCATAGTGTTGGCTGTGGGGTTGATGATCGTCTTAGATATTATCGTATTTAAGACAAAACTGGGTATGGCGCTGAGGGCTATATCAAGCGATGCTGCTATAGTACCTTTGATGGGGATCTCTGTAAATAAGGTTGTATCTATGACCTTTGCCATAGGTGCGGGGTTAGGTGGTGCAGCGGGTACCCTTTATGCCATAGCGTATCCGGTGATAGACCCCTACATGGGGGTCATGGTGGGATGGAAGGCCTTTATATCTGCCGTCATAGGCGGGATTGGAAACATAAGGGGGGCTATGTTAGGCGGGTTTATCCTTGGCTTCGTAGAGGTCTTTGCCGCCGTCCTTCTGCCAAGTACATATCGTGATGTTGTGGCGTTTTCTCTCCTTATGATTTTATTGATATACCGGCCATACGGGTTATTGGGAAGACCCAAGACCCTGAAGGTATAAGTGTCCTGATGTCTAAGGGATTTTTTCTGCCGCTGGTGTCTGTTCTTTTGGTATCTCATCTGATTACCGCATACGGCTTACTTGACAGCTATGTACAACTGGTCCTGATGTACGTAGGGATCAACATCATACTCTCTGTCAGTCTCAACCTTATAAATGGTTACATGGGGGAGTTTTCAGTGGGACATGCGGGGTTTATGGCAATTGGCGCCTACACATCGGCAATCCTGACGGTCAGGATGTTTCCTGATGCCCTTGCACCGTGGCTTTTTCCAATAGCCGTGGTTGCTGCTGGTGTGGTGACAGCGATTGTTGGCGCGTTGTTGGCCATCCCGTCGTTTAAAACAAGGGGGGATTATCTGGCAATCGTGACCCTGGCCTTTGGCATGATTGTTAAGTCTGTCCTGGAAAACATGGACAGCCTTGGGGCAGCCAGGGGTTTTCTTGGCATCTCCAAGTACACCAACCTTACGTGGGTTGTGTTTTGGGCGATGGCTGCGGTGTGGATGGTGCGTAATTTCATATACAGCAGCTTTGGCAGAGGTGTGCTCAGTGTCAGAGAGGACGAGATAGCCGCCAGTGCCGCAGGGGTCAACACCAGACAGGTTAAGCTCTTTGCCTTTACGCTGTCGTCGTTTTTTGCAGGGGTGGCTGGTGCGCTTTACGCCCATCTACTGATGTTTATAAACCCAAAGATGTTTGATCTGACGAAGTCCACTGAGATGCTGATAATGGTCTATCTTGGCGGTATAGGCTCTATTGGCGGCTCTATCGTAGGGGCGATGATCTATACTGTGCTTTTAGAGCTTTTACGCCCCTTGGGGATATGGCGTATGGTATTGATGCCTATTATGCTCGTGCTGTTGATGATCCTGCGTCCGCGGGGTATAATGGGGTTAAGTGAGTTTAGGTGGCTTATACCTTCTGTTGGTGTCTCATCCAAGGGTGCTAAGATAGTGCAAGACGATGCTGTTGGTGATTGATAACCTTAGTCACAGCTTTGGCGGGCTAGCTGCCTTAACCAATATCAGTATCGTCGTACCTGAGCATCAGCTTCTTGGGATAATAGGGCCAAATGGTTCAGGCAAGACCACGCTTTTCAATCTTATAACAGGCATGTACAGGGCCAGTTCTGGAAGCATCAGGCTCAAGGGGCAAGAACTCGTTGGCCGTGCGCCGGCGGCTATAACCAGGATGGCCGTTGCAAGGACGTTTCAAAACATCAGGTTATTTAAGACCCTCAGCGTCTTAGACAACGTGCGCATTGCCAGGTATGGCAAGGCCGCTTGCGGTCCATTTGATACCCTCTTTCGTACTGGACGTTTTCTTAAGGAGGAGGGGCTAATAATCGATCAGGCAATGGAGCTTCTAACCCTGTTTGAGTTGGACAGGTATGTTGAGGCGCCTGCTGGAAGCCTGCCTTACGGACAGCAGAGGCAGTTGGAGTTTGCCCGTGCCTTGGCAACAGACCCAGTTCTATTATTGTTGGACGAACCGGCTGCAGGTATGAATCCATATGAGGTTGGCAAGCTCAATGAGCAGCTCCAGTGGGTTGCCAAGAGGTTTGCCCTGACGATCATCCTGATAGAGCATCACATGGGTTTGGTCATGGAGGTGTGTCAACGGGTAGTCGTCTTGGACTTTGGCGTCGTTATAGCCGAGGGAACACCTGAAGAGGTAAGAAACGATCCACGGGTGATTGATGTGTACCTGGGCAAAGGTTCATAAGGCAAGTCAGGCAATAGAAGGGGGAGCGTCTCTCCCCCTCAGACCCCTTGACGCGCCGTAAAGGGATTATGTTAGATTTAGATGGTAAGCTGTTGATGACATAAAAATGGAGTTTAGCCCTGATTAAGACCAATCAGAAATTCGGACGTGTATTAAAGAGGTTGGCAGGCTGAGGTGGAGATTGTTTTCCTCGGACTTGAAGAAATAATTGAAATTCATAGAGACCAGATAGAGCGCTATGGCGGAGCGTCAGGTATTAGAGATATTGGGCTTTTACATGAGTGCATAAGAATTTCATGGGGGACAATAAAAATTAATGGGGTCAAGGGGACTGGTCCCCTTGTGGGTGGGTCTGAGGGAGGGCAAAGCCCTCCATTCTATTCAAAAATCCCCACGACTTTCTTATGCACCCGTAGATAACCTGAAAGCAGCGGTTCTCACTGAAAACACATATAACCTATTGATATCTAAGCAATCTGTTGTAAGATCATTACGAAAAAAACATTTTATACCCACAGCAAAATTGCTGTAAAAAGCCATTCGGCAAATTCATTGAGAATTGCTGAACCTGAAGTGTAATCATTTTATATCCTCCTTTGTAGCGACAAGCTAAGTGTTTTGAGGAAGGCAGGGATGAATCTATATTTACTATCCTTTGGGTTGTTCATATTGAAATCATTTCAGGTATATCAATGCTATATGCAGGCTGTTTCTACTCACTAATCCCTTGCTATAAGCCACTATCCACAATCTATCCTTCTTCTTTGGATTATCTCTCTTACCGATGTAGAAACTCAAACCCCTCCATTGTACATAATGCTTACCAATTGATAACTTCCCTACGTCTACATTCATTCCAGATTCATTCACTACCCTGTTTTTCGCCACCTTATTACATATTCTACTCCTTTCCCTTCTAAATACGTCAAAAACCTGTGTGTTCCAAACTCTCTGTCGCCTATCACTACTGCCTTAAAGGGCACCATCTCTAACACCTCATCCATACATAGCTCTAAAAACTCATTTTTACTTCTATATACTAAGTTATCCAAATCCTTTAGCCGCAATACTCTACCATAGAATGGGATGCTTCTACCTCTATATGGCATAGATGCTATAAACAAGGTTATATCATAGCCTTTCAGAGACGTATAATCTATTATTACGTACCTATTCCTTACTATCTTTGGTATCGTCTCTATAAATGCCCTGGAAAAATCTTTCTGACTTATGTGCATCTTATGAAAAAATCTCCAGACTCTATTCACTCTCGATTGTTTTTGACCTTCCACAGGCAAGTATAAAGCGATCTGTCGGGTGCATAAGAAATTCATGGGGAATTATGCAGCCTTTTTTAGATGGTCGACAATATTGTTCCATTGACCAGACAGATATAATGCTCTTAGTGATACAATAGGTTGCACGTT
>PEAB01000111.1 GCA_002753395.1 Nitrospirae bacterium MYbinv3
ATGGCACTTGAAATAACAAGATGGATTTATGCTCGAAATTACCGTTCATATATCTCTCATAGCAAGAATAAACTCAAAACTAATCAAGACATTGTGTCGTTGTAGGGATATTGTCGAACATCTAAAAAAAGGCTGCATAATTCCCCATGAATTTCTTATGCACCCTTAGAGTCAGCAATTCTCAATGAATTTGCCGAATGGCTTTTTACAACGGTCTTGCTGTGGGTATAAAATGTTTTTTTCGTAAAGATTTTATAACAGATTGCTTATATATCAATAGGTTATATGTGTTTTCAGTGAGAACCGCTGCCTTAGAGTATACTGTGTTGACTTACTCATACCCCTTGCGTACAATAAAAAGTATGGGCGTAATAACGATACCCAAGGTCTTAAGAGACAAGTTTGGAGGGGTTGATGATAGATCTACACACGCATACGATCCTAAGTGATGGTGAGCTTATACCTTCCGAGTTGGTAAGGCGGGCGGCGGTCATTGGTTATAGGGCAATCGCCATTACTGACCACGGAGACGCCTCCAACCTTGAGTTTATAATACCTAAGATAGTGAAGGTCGCCAGGGAGCTTAATAATCACACTACGGTTACTGTGATCCCTGGGATAGAGATAACCCACGTGCCACCGGAGCTGATTGGAGAGATTGTGGTTGAGGCAAGAAAGATGGGGGCGCGTATCGTTGTAGTGCATGGAGAGACGATAGTGGAACCTGTACAGGAGGGTACAAACAGGGCTGCCATAGAGGCCGGTGTAAACATACTTGCACACCCCGGACTCATAAGCGAGGAAGACATCATACGGGCCAGGGTGCAGGGCGTCGCCCTTGAGATCAGCGCCAGAGGCGGGCACAGCCTCTCAAACGGATACGTTGCCAAGGAGGCGGTCAGGCTTGGGGCCAGCCTTGTAATCAATACGGATACGCACAGCCCTAATAATCTGATCAACAGAGAGCGGGCGTTTAAGATAGGCCTTGCCGCCGGCTTGTCTGCTGAGGCAGTGCAGCAGTGTATGAGACACTCCGAGGAACTCGTCCGCAGGGCATTGAACAGTGAAAGCGAATGAAACTCCTTCCGTTTAAACTATTTGCAGAGAAGTTCCAAGATGCCTCGTCTATTAATGAGCGTTTTCCAAATATGTCATTCCACAGCCTGCCCCTGGTTTGAACAGGGGTAAACAGGAATCCAGTGTCTCAGATTAAGGAAACGAGACCTTCATACCTGCGTTATCAAGAGATGCCTTGACGATCTCTGACATATCGCTTAGGACGCTTGAGTAGTCTGCCGTATTACACCACATATTTACCTCGAATTTTGCAATGGGTTCGTTAAACTCAGATACCCTGATTGTTGGTGCTGGGTTCTGTAAGATACGTTTATCCATTGACAGCAGGTTTTTTAATATTCCCTTTGGTTTTTGGAAGTCATCGCCGCAGTTGATACGAAAGGTCATGTCTAGGCGGCGCTGTGCAGCCGTTGAGAAGTTAGCTATTGTACCGCCAGAGAGCGGTCCATTTGGGATAATAATCGTCTTATTGTCCGGCGTAACGATGACTGTATGGAATATCTGTATCTCTTTTACCTCGCCTGTAAACGTTTGAGCCAAGATAACGTCGCCCAGCTTGAAAGGTTTAAACAGCAGGATCAAAACCCCTCCAGAGAAGTTTGCCAGACTCCCTTGTAGTGCCAATCCAACCGCCAAACCGGCAGCGCCAAGTATGGCCACAAACGACGTCGTGGCTATCCCTACCATCGAGGCAACGCTTATAAAGAGCAAGACCTTTAACATTATCCCGATCAGGCTTCCCAAAAACGATTGAAGAGATGCCTCCAGTTTACCAAGGCTCATGGCCTTTAACAGACCCCTTACAAAGGTCTTGATAAGCCATAAACCAACGAACAGAACAACAATTGCGAGGACAAACTTTGGGGCATAGATTAAGAGTAATTCTACAGCCTTATTTAAATAACTATGTGCGCTATCCACATAACCTCCATTGTATTAAAAATGGAGGGCTTTGCCCTCCCTTGGACCCACCTACAAGGGGACCAGTCCCCTTGACCCCATTATATCGCATGTTTATACACAATTTAATTAATAATCTTACCACCACCGCCATAAAGATATCACAAAAACGATAAGAAAAACGAGAGCGAGATTCATATAGGCAAAGAAGTAAAACACCTTCATATAGGCTGGCATTTGGGGCGCTGTGGCCGACACAGTCAACTTACCGACAAGAGGCACCCTCTTAAGCATATCATCACCGTGTGGGGCGGTCTTCAGAAGCTCTGTCATGTCAATGCCAGCCTGGTGTTTTCCTACGTGCTTGCCGGCCTTCCAGAGCCTGCTGTTTGAGACATCGTAGACATTGCCATCATAACCGACGTAGGCTGCTCGACCTTCATTACCGTCAAAACGGGTAAGCTCTTCTATTGTGTATGAGTCTTTTCGTTCGTTTACAGTATTTTTTAAACTCCTTCTTAATCGAGGACCTATCACAAACACAACAATGAGGGCTGTTATAGCCATGATGAGAAACAATCCAATTTTTATCGACAGCAGTATACCAAACCGAGTGGTGTACAAGACTTTAAATGAAGGTATCCTTGTAATAGTCAACAAAGTCCCCGTTACCAGCATAATTGTTAAGGAAGACAGCCCTATCCATAACTCCCCTTTTGGCAGACCTCTGGAGGCGTAGGCTGGTTTTAGCAGGATATGGACGTAGAAAATAGCGCCAAACCAGACAATCGCCGTCAGGGTATGAAAATAACCCACGACCAATCTTATGATCCGTTGGGAAGGTGTTATGGGCTTGTAGATTCCTTTAACACGGAGGGTGTTTTTGTACTCCTCGCCCTCTGTTGTCAGTCGTGAGCTGCCTGTCGGGTCAACGTGGCACGAGATGCAGACCTTGCCGGTCTGACTGGCATACTCCGGCAGCGCCAGGCAAAACGAAGGCAGCACCAGGAGCAGTAGGATTGTGGATAGAACGAATGTATATTCTTTATATTTCATGGTAACTATGCTTTTACGCTTTCTGGATTCCTGTTTACACAGGAATGACATATTTGGAAAACGGCCATTACTGTCATTCCCACGAAAGTGGGAATCCATAATCTTGAAACCATAAAAATTTTTACCATGCTTTTTAAAGAGGATACGAAAGAATCTATACAGCATTCTGTTCTGTCATATATATGGAATAAAATTGGGGATCTATTGCTTTTATCTTATCAGCCATTACAGGATTATCCAATAAAATACGTATTTCTTCTTTTTTGCCGTAATATGAGATAATATAAATCCATGATTTAAATAGTTCATTATCCTGTAAAATAAATTCCGAGTATTTTTTATTCTCAAATAGTTTTTTCGCTTCTATATATTCATTCATCATATTGGATGAATTGGATAACATGTATGAACGAATAAAGAGTTCTAGCAGTTTTTTCAAAATCTTTTTAATGTTTACTTCATCTGAAGCCTTATTTAAAAGCCAATAATACATATCTATAATATTATTCTTATCTCCACCTATGGATAGATGATAATTATAGACACTTGTTAATCTAAGTCCCTCATCTATAATATTCATAGGATCAGTTTCTAAATATTTTTTCACTATTTCAATCTCAAAGGGACCTGTCGATTCTTTGTTCATAAATATAGATATATATTTTGAAGATATACTATCGCTAAAGTTGTTTGTCATATTCCATAAGTTATGAAGTGCACCAAGTATCTTACTACTTTTAGCGTTACGAAGTTCATAAAAAGATATTAGTTGTTCGTAAACCTCATTAAATGGATAAGTTGCCGCAAGACTCTCTAATTCTTCTTGAACCTTATTAGGATTATATAGGATATTATCTCTTGTAAGAATTGTCTCAAGCATGTTTTTGATTTCAGGTTGAATAAGCTCTTTAGGTATAATATTAGAAAATAATCTCAAATATTCAGATGTTAAATGACTTTCAACAGATTCCTTTTCATTACCTAATAAGAGCAGCTCAGAGAGTTCAAGGTTACGGTCAGAGTGTAGAATCAATATGTCTTCGATTTCTGTTGAGACTTGCTGGTCACTTGCTGGCTCGTTGAGGTAATCTTTCAGTTCATTCAGAATCTTGGTCTCGAATTCCTTCTCTGCTGGCTCTTTAGGTTTAGGGATACGTGCCAGGACAAAGTAGAGCTTTACCGGTCCATCTGACTCCATACGTTCTGCTTTCTGTATTCCCCTCATTATTTTCCTCGCCCCTTCTATGTTTTCACGATTATGGACAAGGAAAAATACTCGGATCTCAGGTAATAAAACCATACATATACCGCCGGTTTCTGTAACACCGGTTCTGGAGTCTATAAGCAAAAAATCTGGCTTTAATTCGTTTCTGATCCTTTCCTTGAACTCAAGAAAGAATAAGATTCCATCGCTTTCAGGGTCATATAATAGCTTACGCCAATCAATATCTGACAGATTTTTCCAGTAATCAGACGTTCCTAAATTACCGGCTGGAAACAGACATATCCTGCCAAGCGTTGGCTGTTCAGGGACAAGCTCGTAATAGTATCCTTCTAATGAGTTTGGTAAAGTCTCTGTTTCCACGTAATAATGTATGTAATCGACCAGACCTTTATTGATAGCTTCCGGCTTGAGGTAGTTAGAAAACTTGTAATGCAGCCCAGGCGCTTCCAGGTCAAAGTCAATCATGCAGACGCTTTTTTTAAACCTCGACAGGTAGTTTGCAATATTGGCCAGTGCGAGCGTCCGCCCCACCCCGCCCTTATACGAATAAAATGTAATCGTCTCCATAATTATTTAAGCCGCCGGACGTAGCATATATCTACTATTTTGTATGGAATCTTTATATGCTAATGCTTTAGGTAACTTTTTGTTCAAATCAGGAAAAACAGGATACGCAGCTCTTTTACGCGAGATATCACCTTGTATATCCTGTGCCATCTTATATAACTCAGGGTTATTTATTATTTTGTCGAGCATTAATATGTCCTGAACAATCGCCTCGGCGCCATCAAATGAACCATGTGGAATTAATTTTTCTCTAACTCGTTTGAGACACATCCTTAATTCAGCATCAGTG
This sequence comes from Nitrospirae bacterium MYbinv3, assembly GCA_002753395.1. Classification (GTDB taxonomy): domain Bacteria; phylum Nitrospirota; class Thermodesulfovibrionia; order Thermodesulfovibrionales; family Magnetobacteriaceae; genus Magnetobacterium. The sequence goes on from PEAB01000111.1 coordinate 5,115, forward strand.
GCATATTTTAATATTTTACGTAAGTCCTTTTTAGTAGGCGGCTTAGCACCTTGTGATTTCTTAAGGTCGACATAGAGTTTTGTGACGAAAGATATAACATCTTCAAAACTATCGAAACTCTTAGAACCAACATTGTCGTCAGCGGGTGTAAAACCATAAAAAGCAACTGCTTTTGCTATATGTCCCTCTGTGGATGGAATGGGGTTTTCATAATCTAACGGGGGACGTAAAAGATAAAAGCTGCCATCTCTTTCAACATAAACCCATTTGTCCTCTAACACCATTGCTTTAATTCTAATAGCCATTTTCTGAATACACCTCTATGACAATCCCCTTTGACTCAATCAACTCCATTAGAGATTCAAAATCCTCTGTTTCAGAGACTTCACCCAGCTTACTAACATCGTCAATGTCTCCTTCATGTTTATCAACCATATCAAGATAAACGCTTCCACGTGCTTGAGCATCAATTACAATCTTATCAATGTGATCAATCGATATGTCATCCGTAGTTATTGCCTCAATATAATCATCTCTGTTACAAATCATATAATACCACCTTGTACTATCACTATCAAGGTTTTCACCATGCTTAACTGCCGCTAATAACGAAACATGTCCTCGATCAGCAGTATCCTTGCATAACAGACCACTATCTATCCTCCCAGCTCGAACATAACAGTTTAAGCTGTCTGACTTTATAAAGGCCACTGAACTACGACTTTTTATAATATCTTTCTTTAATATAATACAAAATGGGCCATATTTTGCTGCCCCAAGTCCAGCTATGTATAAGCTACCATATTTAAACCTCTCACTTTTATCGAAGATAGCATCAAACTCTTTTCTCAAAGCATAATATCCTTTCAGCCTTTCCTCTAATCTTCTGTCGAAATCATTGACGTTAGCTGTATCACCTAACTCGTCTCTTATTATGTCATAAATGTTCTTCAATTTTCCACTCTCTAAGAAACCCATTAACGCCTTTGAATGCATATTAACGGAGAAACCCCACCCATCATCAATAACCCCCCTAAAATCTTGCAGCCTACTCTGGTTGCTGCAATTATCGTTTACTTGCTTAAACCGGCTCTTAAGATTCTTAGAGTTACCCTTGGCTTTCTTAAATATGTCTATTTTCTTTTTGGCCTTTGTCTTCATACCTTATCGAAAACCTCAGTTATTTCCCGCTATGTGGCATATAACACATAAACTAACTAAGCGCAACCATCTATCCGCTCCTGCAAACCCTTAACGCTGCCACACAGACATTTAAGGTGCTTTTGCGCTTAGCGTTGTGCCTTTAGAATGTTTGAGCGTGATATGATCCCAATAAGCCTGCCACTGTCATCTACAACGGGGAGTCTCTTGATCCTCTTATCGATAAGGATCATCGATACGTCCCTGATGTCTGCATTGGCAGTTGTGGTTATTGCCGGGGTTGTCATGAAATCCGCTACCTTATCACCCTCTTTACGTGTAGGCAGCGGTTCTCCTAAAATATGTTTCAGTACGTCTCTAAACCTATGCCCCCTCGCTAGGCCAGCCATCGACAAGATATCCGCCTCCGAGACTACACCTATGACGCGCCCGTTGTCATCCACCACCGGAAGGCCGCTTATATTGTGCTCTGAAAGCGCTAAGGATGCCTCATGGATATCGCTGTCGCTCTTGACGGTTATGACGTCCCTAGTCATGATCTCGCTTACCGCTATCTTTGATGCAAGCCTTTCTCTGGCGTGCCTTAACGCTATCTTATAGATAGCCATTAAATCGGCCTCAGTTACATCCACGTATGCCTTCATCTCCCTGATTGCCGCTTCTATGTCCTCGCTTTCAATGTTGCATTGACCTGGCTGTTCTTCCATTTTCCTCCTCCATTGCCCCCCTCCCCTAATATTAGAGACATCAAGGGAGGGGGATTATCGCTGTGTTTATATCAGTTTGTAAGCAGTCAAGACGGTCTTGAGCTTTTCCTTGTTATCGTAGGACATCTCACAAAGAGGAAGCCTGAACTCCTCGTTTATCTTGCCCATCAAGGCCAGGGCTGTCTTTACCGGTATCGGGTTGGTTTCAACAAACATTATGCCGTTTAAGATATCAAGGCCGTAATGGGCCTCTCTGGCCTTGTCTATCTGTCCAGACTCTACAAGAGAGCACATCTGTGCAACGGCCTTAGGCATTAAGTTGGCTGTTACAGATATAACCCCTTTGCCGCCAAGCATCATCAACGCAAATGTGGTAAAGTCATCCCCTGAGAGGATGGTCATCCTGTCTCCACAGAGCCTTATGACCTCACTTACCTGCCGCATATCTCCACTGGCCTCTTTGATGGCAACGATATTTTCAAATGCCGATAGGCGGGCTACCGTAGTGGGCAGCATGTTGAGGGCCGTCCTGCCTGGGACGTTGTACAAGACCTGCGGGATGTCTACGGCCTCGGCAATGGCCCGGTAATGGCGAAATAAGCCCTCCTGCGTGGGTTTGTTGTAGTATGGACAGACCAGCAGCACGCCATCAACACCAAGGGACTTGGCCTTCTTCGTCATCTTGATGGTTTCATCAGTTGCATTAGCCCCCGTTCCAGCAATAACAGAAATGCGCTTGGCAGCTGCCTCAACCGCAACCTCTATGACGCGATAGTGCTCGTCGTATTCAAGTGTGGCCGATTCTCCGGTTGTGCCACAAGGCACTATAGCGCTTATCCCCTCGGCTATATGCCACTGTATCAGATCCCCATACGCTTTTTCATCAAAAACCCCGTCCTTAAAAGGTGTAACAAGGGCTACCATCGAGCCTTTAAACATGTCTTCCTCCTGTATGTAATCAGTGCTTTAGTTATTGTCTCTATAAAGCAGTTAAGCCTTATTATGCCATATGGGGAAGAAGCAGAACAAGGAGGGAAAAGTTCACATCACAATCCTGAACTCTGCTCCGTCTCTTATATTTCTTGCTGTGAGTTTCCAGTTCATGTTGTTCTCGATTATGGTCTTTGACATATACAGACCGATTCCTGTCCCATTATCTGCAGATTTGGTTGTAAAATACGGTTCAAATATTCTATCAATTAAACTTTCCGGTATACCGCCGCCATTATCACTTATGGATACTACGATCTTGTCCCTGTCCTCTCCAAGATTTATAATAATCCGGCCTTCTTTGTGAGTATCATTTATTTCTTTAGCACGTTTTGTAACAATTGCGTCTCTTGAATTACTTATAAGGTTTAGAATGACCTGTTTGAATTCGTTTTGGTAGCCTAAGACGTTAAAAGACCGGCTGTCTTCAGTATCCAATTGGTTTAAATCAAGAATTATGCCGTTTTTTTTGAAAAGAGGTGAAAACATCGAGACAACCTCCTTTATCGAGTCCTTTACGTTAAACAATGCCTTTTCTTTGGAGGGCCGCAAGAAGGTTCGAAAACCATCTATCGTTTTGGCCATGAAGTCTATCTGTTTTAGGATTGCGTCTTTTGAATCGACTAAATAATCCCTGTCTAATTCGTCATACAAAAAGGCGTCGTCAAGGTCCTGGGCGGTCAAGGCTATAGCGTTTAACGGCTGCTTCCATTGGTGAGCTATAAGGGCTACCACCTCACCCATTGAGGCCATCTTTGACTGCTGTATAAGCATCTGTTCTTGCCTTCGCCTGTTTTCAATTTCTATACGTACCTGTGCCTCTAGATTCTTATTTATCTCCTGCAGTTGTCTCGTCTTTTCTTTTAACTGATCCTCTATGAGTTTTTTTGACGATATATCTCTGAAGATACCGAATATTACCTTCCTTCCACCAGCCTCAATGACACCAGCGCTTATATCTACAGGTATGTCTCGCCCGTCTCTATGACGGACGTATATGTTGTTGTCGATAGGTTCGTTATTGGTTACGTGTCTTCTAAATGTTTCTACATAATAATCAATCTTATCTGGGGGATATAGAGCGCTCTGATACAATCCTATGAGCTCGTTTCTGCATATACCTGACAGACACTCGGCCTTCTTGTTTGCATCTATGATGATTCCGGTCTCAACGTCTGCTATGAATATTGCATCGTTGGCAGTTTCTATGAGGGTCTTGTACTTTTGCTCCGACTCTTTTAAAACCTGGGTATCTACTTCTATACGAGCGATCATCGAGTTAAAGGCTGCTGCTAGGACGCCGGCTTCATCGGATGACATCACCGGCACTCGTACACTAAGATTGCCGGTCTGTATCTCTTGTGCAGCATCCTTAAGAGCAACAATTGGGCGAGAGAACCTGTTGGTTAATAGATAAGTAAAATAAATCGTTATGATCACAGAGACAACACCTAATAGTATGAGCCTCTTGCAAAAAGAAAATAGAAGAACTTTAAAAACATCTACTTTACTACTTTCAAAAGGTCTATTGTGTATTTATTAACGCAAAAAATACTCAACTTTCTCTTT
>PEAB01000112.1 GCA_002753395.1 Nitrospirae bacterium MYbinv3
AGAAAGTTGAGTATTTTTTGCGTTAATAAATACACAATAGACCTTTTGAAAGTAGTAAAGTAGATGTTTTTAAAGTTCTTCTATTTTCTTTTTGCAAGAGGCTCTATAGTTAAGTATTAATACGATCTTAAAATCCTTAAAAGTTTGGTGATAGTAATTTTTAGGTCTTTACGGTGGACGACCATATCTATCTGTCCGTTTTTAAGCAGGAACTCCGCCTGTTGGAAGTCGGCTGGCAGCTGCTGGCTTATGGTCTGTTGTATGACCCTGGCTCCGGCAAAGCCTATGAGGGTTTTGGGTTCAGCTATGATACAATCGCCCAGCATGGCAAAGCTGGCGCTGACCCCGCCAAAGGTCGGATCGGTCAGGACTGATATGTATGCGATCCCCTTGTTGCGTAACCTGCCTATGGCTGCTGACACCTTTGCCATCTGCATTAGCGAATAGATGCCCTCCTGCATCCTTGCCCCGCCGGAGGCACAACAGATTATCAGTGGTGAGTTGTTCTCTATAGCAGTGTTGATGACCCTGACAATCTTCTCCCCAACGGCCGAACCCATGCTGCCCCCCATAAACGAGAAGTCCATAGCGGCTAACGCTACTGGCAGCTTGTTCATCGTCCCTGTACCGGACAGCACAGCATCCTTGAGATTGCTCTTTTGTTGATTCTTAAGCAGCCGCTCCTTGTAAGGCAGCGTGTCCTCAAATTCGAGCGGGTCATCGGACGTCAACAGGGCGTCCTGTTCAACAAAGGTACCGCTGTCTATCAGGAGATTGATACGCTCCCTTGCACCTAACCTAAAGTGGAATCCGCACTTTGGACAGACCCTCTGGTTCTTGGCAAGTTCTTGACGGTAAACGATCTCCTTACAGTTTGTGCACTTAACCCAGAGACCCTCGGGGATATTGACCTTTTTCTCCCCGCCTGCGTCCTTTGATCTCTTAAACCAGGCCACAACGCTCTATATAGCCTCTCTCAACGACATGATGTAGGGCTGCAATCTGCCCTCGTCCTCGCGTATGGCTTTGACTATCGAGCTACCTATAATAACACCATCAGCGATGCTCGCCACCTCCCTTGCCTCTTGCGGTTCTTTAACGCCAAATCCAACGGCTACAGGCTTTGCTGATATCTTCTGAATGCGTTGGATCATCGCCCTCATCTCATTGTCTACGGCTATCTTTGAGCCAGTAATACCGGTTATAGAAACGTAGTATATAAACCCTCTAGACGCCTTCGCAACAAGTTCAATCCTGTTGTTGGTTGATGTTGGGGCAAGCAGGAATATCGTATCAAGCCTCTTGCCGGCACAAGTGCGTATGAAGTCAAATTCCTCATCAGGGGGCAGATCGGGTATAATGATGCCGTCCACTCCAGCCTCAGTGGCGTTGTTTATAAAGGTGTCAATGCCTAATTTATAGATAGGGTTAAAATAGGTCATCAAGACGATGGGTATCTGTGTCTTTGTGCGCAGAGAGCTAACGGTCTGGATGACCTTTGACAGGGTTACGTGGTTTATCAGTGCCCTCTCAGCAGCTCGTTGTATGGTCGGGCCATCGGCAAGGGGGTCTGAAAAGGGCACACCAAGTTCCACAATATCTGCACCATTTCTCTCAAGGAACAGGACAAGCTCCTCCGTCTTTTCTAACGATATGTCCCCCGCCATTATGTAAGGGATAAAAGCCTTCTTGTTTGTACTGGCTAATCTTTCAAACGTCGCAGTTATTCTTGTCTTTTCCATTTATTCGGTTAATCCTTTTAAGGTCATTATACCATAAACAGAACAAACAACGGTAATAGAAACGTGAGGGGGGGTATAAGAAACTTATGATACTAAGTTGCATTCAAAGAGGTATATGATGTTTCAGAATGTAAGATGTTGTATTGTAATGGGGGTCAAGAGGACTGGTCCCCTTGCAGAGGGGGCTGAGGGGAGACAGAGTCTCCCCTTCCATACCAATACTGGTATGAGTCGTCTTGTCATTGCTGTGTTCGACACGGCAACCCACAAACTAAGAGATTCCTGCTTTCGCAGAACCTGCCCCTGGCTTGAACAGGGGAATGACATAATTTCTCACGACTTTTATATGCACCCAACAGAATATTTACTTAACGGTTTACCAATCTGTTACTGTCAAACTATGGTTTACATCCAACGGCGATGATGTTTTGCGTAAAAATTCCTTTGGACGAACCGGTTTCAACTGACATGTATGTCTTTAAAAGAGCTTCAATTACCTTCCATAAAACATACTTTACAACGGAGATAACACCATGCGGTATTGGTCCTGCTGGCTTAAAGACAATGTCCTTAAATCCAATAACCCTAAATAGCTGTGATATGCTTGTCGTGGTAAAGGCCACCTCGTGCGTGAAATCTCCATACCTGTAGCGGCCGGTGAATGGACTTTCACCGTTAGGTACTTGAATTATAAACATACCGTTTTCCTTTAACGCCCCATATATCAGTTCGAGCACCCCCAATATCTCATCCTTCCTAAAGTGCTCTATGACATCTATCGCAAAAATCATATCAAAGCCGTTTTTATTAGCCCCCAGATATTGCACAATATCGCAGTGTTTAACTTCGCTTATGCCGAGATCGTTAGCAATCTTTACCTGTTCTTCATTAATGTCAATCCCTGTTGTGTTTGTGTAACCTAACTCCTTTAACCACAATATAAGTTTGCCTATGCCAGAACCTATGTCCAATATCTTTGCACTTTTCTCCACAATTAGGAATTGCCCAAAATAGCTCTTAAAGAAACGAAATCGTTTTCTCATTTCTTCAATCGTTATATCGCCGTAAAGTGCACTAGCATGAGAGGAATAGTAAGTCGAGTATAGTCTATCTCTGTAATCACTCATACATTATACCAACCAATCCATGTTTACAATACAACCTTCTGGACATAACCAGAGATATATAATAGCATATTCCATATGGCTGCAATAAAAAATGTCTAAACCACGATTTAACGGATTAAGGGATTAGCAGGATTAATTAAAACCTTTTCCTGGAAATCTTTTAATCTGTGTAATCCTAGTTCAGACAATCTCTAATGTTTCCTTACATCTAAAACACCTTTATGCCTTTGAAGATGACACCAGGGTTTGAGCTCTTGTTGATACCGGTGGAGGACTTTGGCTTCTCAGGAGGTTCGCCCTTGAGGGCGGCAGGGGCGGGCGGGTTTTCCTTCTTTGGCACCTCTGCCTGAGTCTGAGGCGACTGAGATGACGCCCCCTGACCCTGAACAGGGTTACCGGCGCCGGCTGCCTTACCTGAAAGCTCTGAAGGCTTAATGCTTATAGAAAGACGAAACCTATAGATGCTCTGTGCATCCTTTATCGGCTCCCCCTTAAGCTGGACGTGTGAAACAGCTGTAGATTCATTGAGTCTCTTTATGACCTCCGCCGGGTCGGGTGATGTTAGACTGGCTTCTATGTTTCCATCTATTATATTGAGCTGGTTAACGTATGTGCCAGTTGAGAAAGTCCCTGCAAGGACATCAAGACAATCAAGCGGTGTGGGCGTGTGACTTATCCTCCTGTCCAGCTCCTCAACCAACTTACCTGTTGTGTCTTTTGACTTTAAGGTCGCCAGCAAGGTCACCTGATTATTGACCTTCTTGATCTTGTCCTCCATAAAAGCTATTGAACTGTCAAGGTTTTTTATAGTGATAAATGACCATGTTATATATCCAAACATGGCATAGGAGACCAGCCTGTATACTATACCTGCGCTTGTGTCTAAGTTCCTATTGGCTGCCTTAAAAGGTCTTAAGTTTATCTTTTGAATCTGGTTAAGCGATGGGGGATAGCCCAAGTCTTTCATCTCTACAACCGTTTTGTCCACGTTAATGCCTTCTCTGTCTTGCAGATACGAATTCACACGCTTGACTTCCTGTTTGAACTGGCCAAGACTATGGAAAAAGAGGTTAAGCTCCATATCTTTTAACGGGTGAACAAAGGTTCGGCTATAGACAAACCCGCGGGCGTCGTGAGCTACCGCATAGTCAAACGAGGAGTGGGTGTAGAGGGTTACCTCAGGCTCAGCAGATATAAACAAGGCATCCTCCGGTACGACGTACTCGCAACGAAGCCCCTGATAGTGCCCTCTAACCGTTTGACAATCCCATGCCCATATATCTACTACGTTGTAGCCGTGTTGAGAGTCAAGGACCCTATAATAAAAGTCAGGGGCAATGCAGCCGTAGGAAGTGGATTTATTACCATTGGAAGCGGTCTTATCAATCAACATGGGGAAGAGGTCTGCCACGTCGTTAGAGATGATCCCTGAGAGGTTTTTTGCCGACGTGGGAGGATACTTCTCCCTCCTATAGTGCAGCAGCTCCTTACCTATTACAAGTACGTTCTTGCCAAAAAGTCTTTGAAACATCCCCCCGCTTCTGTTGTCAATCTCCTGCTGTTGCCCTCCCTTTAGGGTAGGGTTGAGTGGTAATGGAGACCCCATCTTTTCCTGCCTTACTATAACATTGCTTTTAACTCTGTAGAAGTCAACACCCCCTCTATGCAGATAATACAGTCTTGTCATCATCAACCCTCTTTCCAGTAGTAGATTTGGTATGGTGAGAAGTCCCCTACGTTAAGGCCAATGCCAGCGCTTATCGTGTATAGGGCGTTGTCAAGTCTGCACTGCACAGTTACATCCAGGTAGGTAGACGGTGTCAGGTAATCCCGCTCAAGTGAATGGGTTAGCCCCTTGCCTGTCAACTTATTTAAGTCGTCAAATGATTCTATAGTGGAGGAGCTTAGGTAATCGGTGATTGCCTTAATAGAGTCGTCGCCAACATTTAGATACACCTTTAGTATCTCAGGGGAGGCGCTGTTTGGGTTAAACCCGGTTGAAGGCAGAATGGTTATAAAAGGGCTCAATCTTTTAAAAAACTCTATGTCCATCCCCCTTATTAGCAGAAGCTCCTCTGTATACTGAAGGGCAGAGTTGGATGGTGTGTAGCCCTTGCCAAGACCTCGGTAGTAATCAGCCTCCGCACCGTTAGGTAGAGCAATGTCGCTGCCGTCGATCCAGTCATTAATGCTGTCAGTTATCTCGGATATGTTTCCTTTCTTGTCTAAAAGATATATTAACCTAGCAAACTCCGTATCAACACCATTGGATAGCGACAACCTGCCATTGCTGTCCTGAAGACTGATCGAAACGTTGTTGTTCACCTTTACGACGGCGCTATTGATGGGCAGCTGTGAAGTTCCAAGCAGAGTCTCATCTGACAGTACGAGTCTATCGTTTAATAATCTGCCACTGAGCGCTGCATATATAAACGTTTCGTATGTCGAAATAGCCTTGACCATAGCCTCAGACTTGTCTTTCATGACAATAGCCATTTTAAGATGCTCCTTTACGATCCAGTTAAAACCCACGCCTATGGTTATTATAATTGCCGATAAAAATATAGTTAGCAGGACAGCCGAGCCATCCTGTGTCTTCGCAGGCAGGCATAAGACCCTGTTCATATAACACCTGGATCGGGCCTTATAGCCTTATTGGTGTGTATGCTTAGATAAAACATCTCAGTCCTTCCCTGGCGCTTAAAGCTAATCCTAATAGACGACGGCAGTCTCTTATCATCCTTTGCATCATAATCCGTTCTCCAGTCCCAGAGTTTCGTAACAGCATCAATGACGTAGCTCTCAATTCGTACATCCGCTATATCTTCAAGTATAACAAAAGAGCTGCCTTTTTTATAATCAGACGACGAATAGTCTCTCTCAATGTCCTCATATTTTTTGGCGTAGACGGGCAGTTCATAGTACGTCAGGGCGAAGTTTCCTGTAGAGGGGAGCTTCTCCTTCACGATCCAAACAATGACAGGCACGTTACTTGAGAACGGTGATGCGCTGACATAACTAACCCTGTCGATGGAACAGTAGAAGTAGGGAAACCACCTCCCGTTGTCGTTTACGAGGTAATTGATCATCCCTGCTGTGCTCTGATGCAGCCAAAATGTTCGGGCGTATCTGCGAAAATTTATCCCCTCCTCCATCAGCCTCTTGTACTGTGTAAGCCCCTGATTCAAAGCCACCATAGACAGCATCACCATAGATGTGAAGATGGCAACGGCTATGAGCACCTCGATCAGCGAATAGCCGCAGTTTGACTGTCTATATGGCCGGTTCAGCGGACCCCTTCGGTCTGTGCTTAAATAGCATGATCTCATAGTCTCTAGTCAGCTTCTCGAAGGTCAGTGTAAAGACTATCTTATACATGTATATCTCATAAAGGCCAGCACTGTTGACCGATACGGTTGGAGCGGATTCACTTAGAAGCTGGGACTTCCATATCATCGAGACCCCGTCTCCAAGCTCGACGGTGCTGGTGATACCTTTCATCTCAGATGTCTTAAGGTAATCTATTGCCACTGGCAGCTTTGAGGCCACCATGTTGGATTCCTTTGCATGTTGAAGCTCCTTGAATCCTACCCTAAACAGATACATCGTAGCGGCAATGCTTGTGGTTAAGATAAGGCTGGCTATCAAGATCTCAATAACAAGGAACCCCCACTTGTCCAATAATGGGATCAAGGGTACTTCTTTGTGGCCGGGGTGCCTCACCCCTCCCTTTGCGGAGGGGTCTGAGGGGAGCCAGAGCCTACCCTTCTTTGACAAACCCCACAACTTTCTTATGCGCCCGTTTCTCACGTTATCTTAAGCTAAACTATGTGGTATGGATATAGGTTTAGTATTTAGTGAAGCTTGAGTCGTCTGAGTCCCCCTCGCTGTCGTGTACATCCAGGGTGATTCCTATTTTTTTGGCTTCACGCTGCCCTTTGGGAGTGGTGCTTTTAAACCCTGACTTTTCAAAGTTTTTTTGCGCAGTATAGCCGATTTTATGCCTCTGCATCACCTGTTTATGCTTTTTTTGCAGGCTGCCTGATGATGCGTTCTCTCCGATATTGAAGAAGGAGATGGTGCTTTGCAGCAGTTCTGCCTGTGAGGAGAGTTCCTCCGCCGTGGATGCCGTTTCTTCAGAGGCAGAGGCGTTTTGCTGTATGACCAGATCAAGCTGTTGGATGGCCTTATTGATCTGTTCAGCTCCTGCGTTTTGTTCGTTGCTAGCGGCGCTTATCTCCTGTACCAGTTCAGCCGTCTTCTGGATCTCAGGCAACATGGCGGTGAGCATTACTCCTGCCTTTTCAGCGACATCAACGCTGGATGTTGCGAGGTTGGTGATCTCCCCTGCCGCCGTCTGACTCCTCTCGGCAAGCTGCCTTACCTCAGAGGCCACAACGGCAAACCCCTTGCCGTGCTCTCCGGCCCTGGCTGCCTCGATCGCCGCGTTGAGCGCCAGGAGGTTGGTCTGCCTGGCTATCTCCTCAATGATGGTTATCTTTGAGGCTATCTCCTTCATAGCGCTGACCGTCTTGGCTACAGCAGCAGCTCCCTCTCTAGCATTGTTAGCTGATTTATCGGCAATCTTTTGGGTCTGAAGGGCATTGTCGGCATTCTGTCTGATGTTAGACCCCATCTGCTCCATCGAGGATGACACCTCCTCTGCAGCCGCAGCCTGCTCCGATGCCCCCTGAGACATCCCTTGAGAGCTTGAACTCAGCTCTACGCTGCCGGAGGCCACGTTGTCAGACGCTAGCTTGACTTCAGACATAACCTCTGTAAGTTTATCCACCATTATGCCTAAGGTCCTCATCAGTTCATCTTCCTTGGATCTTTCCTTCACCTCAACTACGAGATTCCCGTTGGCTATCTCCTTTGCTATCTCCGTTATAAGGTTCATTGCGTTAATAAGCACGTTGAGGTTGTTCTTTATCGTGTTGAAATCGCCATTGTAGCTGTCTGTAATAACACCGGGGATGTCGCCTTTGCTTATCCTGTCGACGTAATTGGCTGCCATGTTTAACGGTCCGATGACAGCATCAAGGGTTTTATTGACCCCTGAGATTATCTCGCTGTAGCCGCCCTTGAACCTTTCTGCACTGCCTCTTGTGGCAAGTTTCCCCTCTACTGCGGTCCTTGTAAGCGCTGCCATCTCTGACACCAGACTGCGCAGTGTTGCAACAACCGTGATCATACTCTTTCCAAGGATGTCTTTATCTGAAGCCGCCTTCACCTCAACGGTCATATCCCCAGCCGCTATCTTCTCAGCCGCTAATGCCGCCTCTCTGATGTTTGCAACCACTTGTTCAATACTCTTACCAAGGATGTCTTTACTGGACTTAGCCTTGAACTCTATGGCAATATCGCCGGTCGATATCTTCTCAACCGTTAGTGCCGCCTCTCTGATATTCAATAAAACCTGTTTAATAGATTGTGCAAGCATACCGATCTCGTCCTTTGTCTCTACCGCAATATCGACCTGCACATCCCCCAGTGCCAGTTTGTCGGCAGCATCAACCATGACCTTAACAGGCTTGGATATTATACGCGCAATGAAAATGCCTAACAATATGGCAATAACAATAGCGGCTGCTATAAGTGATATTGTCAAAACACGGCTATCCTTATATATTTTTTCAGTTTCCCCATCTTCCTGTTTTGCGTTTTCTTCCTTCAGTTTTATTAATGCTTCAATTACTTCGTCTGCAACATTCACTTTGTCACTGGCCAGTCCTGACGATAACACAACAGATTCTTTCTTCTCGTTTAGCCTTTCCTTAGATGCAATCTCAATAACTTGCTTATGTACCTGTTCCCACTCGCTTATAGCGCTTTCGAGTTTAACTAACAGTTCTTTTTCCTTTTCTGTGTTAATTAAAGATTTAGCCTTGTTAAGTTCATCATTAAATTCTCCCCAATACTTAACTAATCGTTTCTTGTATCTTTCACGCTCTTCATCAGACATAGCCAATAGATAATTTTTTTCAGCGCTAGTTATAAACAAAAGATGAACATGCGAATCCTTTATATGAGAGAGACCTAATAGTTCCTTTTCATACATTTCATCTGCTAAACCATGCATTCTTCCTATGTTTTTTACACCCGTAAAACCAACAATCGCCGTTATAATCGAGACAACGACAAACGCACTGATTAACTTTACACTAACCCTTAAATCGTAGAACCATTTCATAGTTTCCTCCCGTATTGAATTTTTTAAGATGCCCTAAAAAGCCTGCTTCCTTGCTTATTTGACAGCCTTGCACCGATATTAGAGATTATAACATATTTTGTAATAGTTCACCCGTATGAATTTAAGAATGGAGGGCTTTGCCTACTGACGCAGGGATTCGCAACCCCCTCCCTCAGACCCGCCCACAAGGGGAGGGGTGAGGCACCCCGGCCACAAAGAAGTCCCTCTTGATCCCGTAATACTCAAGCCTAATTTATAACTATAGTTTTGCACTTTCTGAATTCCTGCTTAAGCAGGAATGACATGGAATAGCTAAAAATCCCATTCTAATCTGAAATATTGCTTAACTTGCTATGGTTTTAAACGCAACTCTCCTATCAAACTGTTATAATCTATTGCTTTTAGGACATATAGGCTATGTTATAGCAATAGTCTTATCACTTG
>PEAB01000113.1 GCA_002753395.1 Nitrospirae bacterium MYbinv3
ATTTTCGATAAAAGAGAAAGTTGAGTATTTTTTGCGTTAATAAAGACACAATAGACCTTTTGAAAGTAGTAAAGTAGATGTTTTTAAAGTTCTTCTATTTTCTTTTTGCAAGAGGCTCCAATAATTTCCTTTTAGTGATGCATCAAGAGCATCTACCTGTTGCTTTTCCCACTTGCTCAAATTTAAAATGGTGCGATGCTTTACCTTGCTTCCATCTCTATAGCTTTCTAGCAGGAGAACTGTAGAATATGTACGGTTCTTTACTTTCTTTATGGTTCTTTGTTTATACATCGTAGCTACACAAAAATGACACGATCTTCGCATTGGCACTATATTCAACAGTCCTTATAGATTTTAGGGGATATTTCTATGGAAATTCCGTTATTAATACATATGGGTGAACTATTACCAATATTGCTATACGATCGAAGTAGTTATTAATGTGGACATAGTGCAACATAACGTGGTAATAGTGCATCAATATTTCTCGTTAAGTATGAGCCAAATATATTAAGAACCATCATTGTTGTTCTGGTATGTTTTATGCAAGAAAAGGGTACTTCGTAATAAAACTAACACTACAGATAGAATCCTTTCTTATTGAAAGAGAAGAAAATAGGCAGGAGGTTTTAAAATGAAGCCCAAGAAAGGTTGTTTCGTTTTATTTTCTATTTTGTTTGTGGTTTCTACCTTAGCAATTGGTATATACTACAACAAGGCTATTGAGGCATTGAAACACAGTAACACTATTCTTAGTAGTAAGCTTTCAGATATGGAGGATATGTTTCTTTCAGAACTGGAAAAGGATGATTTTGAGATAACTGCTTATGACAATTCAAAGAAGAGCTGCGGTAAATGGGCAAAGTACAATAAAACAAAGAGTGGTACAACACCGCATAGATTTAGAACTGTTGCAGTAGATCCATTGATAATACCTATCGGTTCTCTCGTTTACATAGAGGGTATCGGCTGGCGAGTTGCCGAGGATTCAGGAAAACTTGTTAAGGGCAAGATTATCGACCTCTTCGTTGAATCGCATAACGAAGCAAAGCAATTTGGTAGACAAAAACTCAAGGTGTATTACAATAGAAACACGTAATAACCGTTTTGTACAGGTCGTCCTTTACTGTCATAGTTGAGATATGTTATAAAACACTATAGCTATGACAAAGGAGGAGACATGGGACGTCCTGTTGGAGATGGGCGTTGTAGAAGGTCAGATGCCTGTACAACGATGGGACCTGAGCGGCGTTAAGCTCGTTGGTAAAAATCTTCAGAAGGCTTATCTAAGGGACGTTAACCTGCACAAGGCTGATCTCAGAGGTGTAGACCTTTATAAGGCATATCTCCGTGGCGCAGACCTTAGCGAGGCATCCATGTCTAGGGCACAAGTCAATAGGGCCGACCTGTACGGAACAAACCTCCAAAAGGCTGACCTCAGCATGGCCTCTTTTATAGAGGTTGACCTCACTACAACAGACCTGAGGGACTCTGATTTGGCAGCATCAAGCCTTATTGGCGCATATCTCAACAGGGCTAACCTCTCTGGAGCAAACCTCACAAATACCAACCTATACACCGCCTCTCTAAGATATAGTACACTCAATGGGTGTGCCCTTATTAACACAAATCTGATGTCTGCCGATCTTACAGGGGCAGAACTAACAGGCGCACTTTTGTACAATATTGCAACAAACGGCTGGAACATTAATGATGCACAAGCAGACTATATCTATTATAGCAGCGAGCTGTACAACCCGTCAGAGAGGAACAAGCACAAGATATCATTCACTACAGGACAGTTTGAAGACCTGTACTGCAGTTATCCCTATTTGGATGTAACGATAGAGTCTCCGATGCTGCAAGATGACCTGTTGAGCTTCTATGCCCTGGTGCAGCACATTAACAGTAATCATGAGGAGGTGAATCTGAGGGTCTCTAAGATTACTGTACGTGGACAACTGGCCTTCATACGTGTGGATACCTCCAGCGACGACGTCCTAAAAAGGGCAGCAACGTTTCTTGCCTCCGCTCTGAAGATCGCTATGAGGGGCGGCAACTCTGCAGAGACCTTCATACATGGCTTGATGCCTCAAGATTCAACATACAAAATAGTTCCCCTGAGAGATAACTTCAAGATGCATCTGAGAAGGGTTTTCATGAACCTTGTACAGCATGATGGCACGGTACGCTCTGCTTGCAGCGAAATAGAAGGTTCTTGTTTGGGGAATACGGATGAGTCTTAAACAAAAGGCTTTGCCACAGACATCATCATTCTTCGATTCAAGGTTGTACTGGTTAGCGCCCATGTTGGTGTGGACGTTAGTGGTAAGCGCCAGTTTGAAATGGAACTTCTATCTGCTCGATAAAAAGCTAATCAATATGATGACACAAAACAGCAGAATGATGTTTAAATTGATAGAGGGCATACACCTCCTCAATGACAGATACGGTGATCTCTATGTACAGGTCAGTCGATACATGAAACCTAATCCATATCTAAGGGAATCTCAAAGAGACCTTCACGCCATTGAAGGAAACGGGCTGGCAATGCTTAACCCCGAACAAGTACTAAGGCAGCTTGCCAAGATAAACGGGGCACAAGAGGGCATCGTCTTTCATCTATCAAGCCGCAATCCCACAAAACCGGAAAACACCGCAGATACGTGGGAAGCGGAGGCCCTCATTGCATTTGAAAAGGGTGTAAAGGACAAGACTCAACTCATGGGTTATAGAGTCTTCAGGTACATGGCTCCTTTAACCATAACCGACACTTGTCTTAGATGCCACAGACACAAGCAGTCCAAGGCCGGAGAAATACGTGGAGGACTTAGTGTAACATTTTCAAGTAGCCCATATTTTGACTCTCGCGGGATTGAACGTTCAAGGATTGTTCTGTATCACGGTGTTGTGTTCGTTGTGTTAACGTCTGCGATCTTATCCTTTTTGTACATGCTGAGGAGACAGCGGCTGGTACTAAAGGACAACAGCGCTGCTATGGTTAAGCAGTCAAGCGAGCCAGGTACTACAGACCTTGCAGAGGATGTAAATAGACTCCTTTGCATTGAGCAAGCCTTACAGGAATCTGACAAGAGATATAATTCGCTTATTCAGGCCATACAGGAGGGGATTATATCCATAGATGCAGAGGGCAACATTATTGGCTTTAACAAGGAAGCTTGTAGTCTCTTTGGCTATGAGCAAGAGGAGGTTATTGGTAAGCCACTAACATTATTTATCCCTAACAGGCACATGGATACGTACATGAGGGGCCTAAGATTTATACAGATATTGGGGGATGCCTACTTTGCTGGTAAACGTATAGAGTTAGAGGGTGTTAAAAAGGATGGCAGTGAGTTTTTCTTTGACCTCTCAGTTGTATCGTGGAAGGCAAGGGGGATTAAGTGCTACACTGGTATCATGCGGGACATTACCTCAAGAAAACAGATGGAGGAACAGATAAGGGCCTCTGTCAGGGAAAAGGAGGTGCTGTTACGTGAGGTACGTCACAGGGTAAAGAATAACATGCAGATAATAACAAGCCTCCTCAATCTCCAAATCGGCTACATAGAAGATGAAAAGGTGCGAGAGGTGTTTAACGAAACAAGAAACCGTATTAAGGTCATGTCGCTTATCCACGAGAGTCTCTATCAGGCAGATTCGCTTGACCACATCCCTTTTGCACAATACATAGACAATCTTGCCCGTGCCCTCTATAGGTCATATGGGGTCAGCTCGTCTAAGATTACCATGATAAAAAAGATCCCTGAGCTTTCCCTCGGCATAGACACGGCCATTGCCTGTGGTCTGGTGATAAACGAACTCCTGAGCAATTCACTCAAGTACGCCTTCCCTTCTGCGGTAACAGGCGAGGTAGGCATTGCCCTCAAACAGCTTAACCAAGAGGAGTATGAGATTACTGTCTGGGATAATGGCGTGGGGATAGACGATAACCTGGACATAAGAAACACTGAAACCCTGGGCCTCCAACTTGTAACATCTATTGTAGAAAAACAGTTGAACGGATCTATCTCCCTTGACTCGTCATTTGGCACAAGTTTTACCATTAGGTTTAAGGAGATCAAATACCCTGTAAAGGTGGTAAACTCTGTGACCTCTCAACCCCCCACACAAGGAGACTTCTTTGAGCCGGGTGCATTGACCCCGTAAATACAGAAAGAAAAGGGAGGGCTTTGCCTCTGCCGCAGGGGTTCGCAACCCCCTCCCTTAGACCTACCCACAAGGGGACCAGTCCTCTTGACCCCTTTATTGCAGCCATATATACTAAACTAAATGGAGTTTGCAAAAAGATTTTGACCTTGACATCCAATAACATGAAAATGTCATTCCTACGAAAGCAGGAATCTATGCGTCTTGACGGGATTACGGAGTTACGGAGTGGATTCCCGCTTACGCGGGAATGACAAGATTTTTGCAAACCTGACTTATCTTGGTATATAATACTTGACAGCTTATGAATTATAAGATTTAGGAGGCCTGATATGGAAATCAGCACAATCATATATGGAATAACAGGATTTATCATCCCCTTTATCCCCTGCTTAACGGGACGGTTAGCGACTGAAAAAGGGGTTGAGGATACATACTCACTTCGCTGGGCAGAGGCAATATGGGATAAGATAAAGACTGAGATTAAAAACAGACCAGCCTTTAAGGAAGCCGTAAACGATGTGTCAGAAAACCCCTATGACGAGGATGCGCGCAGCTCCTTTCGTCTTCAGCTAAAAAAACTGATAAGCCAGAGACAGGATATAGCTGTAGGGCTTTCAAACTTGTGGGCAGAGATGAACATCCGCGGGGCCGCTACAGCGTCAAGCAAGGAGTTAACCACAGCGCACTGGTTGGACGTGTTAAACGGTTCTGATGACGTACTTAAAAGACTTGAGATGGTGCGCCTCTTAAGAACCGGCATGGACCCACACCAGATAGCAGCACGCTTCCATACTGACATCAAGTACCTTTATAGGGTACACTCGGCTTTTACCCTAGGCGGTGTATACGCAATACTCTCTGGCTCAAACATAAGACACTGGCTGGATGGCCTGAGTCCGGACGACCCATTTCTGAGGAGGCTTGAGATGATACGCCTCCTGCGCAGCGGTACCCCCGTGGAGACAATTGCCAGCGAGTATAACGCCGCCAAGGAATACATATATAGGCTTAACGATCGGTTTACACGTGCAGGAACGTTAGGGATATTCACAGAGGACGATCTGTTAAGATACCGTTCCTTTAACCCGCTGCTCATACGCATATGTTCGTTTAACCTGCACGGCCTGCACGATGAAAACCCCATGCGGCTTAAACGAATAGCAAACGAGCTTAGCGTCTTTGACCCTGAGCTGTGCGCCTACCAGGAGGTTATAAACGGCGCAGGGATACAGGAGACGAGCGCTCAGATAGCATCATGGATGACTAAGATAACTGGCTGCTATTACAGAACGCATTATGCCTACTGTCATCAGTTTATGGATAAATATCCTGAAGGGGTAGCGGTGTCGGGTAAGTTTAACCTTATAAACTCACAGCGCATAGACCTTAATAACGGCCTTACCGATTACGTCCGTCCCCTAATGGAGCGTTATGCCGCCACTACTGAATTAGACGCTTATGGCAAGAGGATTGTCTTTGCCTCCGTCCATCTTGACCACAGCGAAAACCCAAATGTCCGCCTTGCCCAGGCTGAAAAGCTGCTAAAGGAGCTTCAATTACGCTACACACACGATCACTACCACTGTTCGATCATCGTTGGAGACTTTAACGACACGGAGAACTCACCGGTTATTCAGTACCTTAAGGAAGAGGGTTACAAGGATGTCTACAGGTATTGCCATCGTGTCGGCGGCGATACGTTTCCTACAACGAATCCCTTTACAAGAATCGACTATATTATGGTAAAAGGAGACGTAAAAATACACTCTGCTGAGTTGATCCTTAAGGACCCTGAGCTGAGCGACCATATCGGTCTGCTTGCTGTGATAGAATAACTATAATAGTAATAGTTCAGTATACGATTGAAACATTGTGTATAAACATGCGATATAATGGGGTCAAGGGGACTGGACCCTTTGTGGGTGGGTCTGATGGAGGGCAAAGCCCTCCATCGGGTGGACTATTACCTATAATAATAATTCAAAATAGGAGTGTGCGAAATGCCTCATCGTCGTGGATGTTTTGTATTGGCTTATCAATGGGACCTTCATTGTCACGAACTTTTTGAAGCGACAAAGGGTAAGTTTCAGCATGTACTGAGAGAGCTTGGTGAACTTGATTGTCAGGATGTCCCAGATACGCAACAACTGCTGTTTTATTTAAAAAAATGGCACTATAATCGAGAACTCTTTAACTGTATCATAGCAGAGATTGACAGAAGACTCTACACAATTAACTCGCTGGGATACCGAGGTTATGGCGTCAACATAGACCTGTTAAACGCACTGGGCGCTCTTAAGAAAGACAATGAAGGACACATCCGCTGGCGTCTGGAGGAGACCTTTAATAGACACATAGACGTATTAAGGAAAGCTGTATCTATTGAGGACGAACACCTCCGATTAATGGACTCCTTCTACTTAATCTCTCAGTTATGCGACAAGCTGGAGTGGTCAATAGAGGAGCACGTACCCACTGCGTGTCATCATATAAAACTCGACCTTGACCTGTACTTCCGCACCATGTCCGAGGAGACCCCTTGGACGGTCAACACTGCTATATTTCAGAAGCTCTTTTTACACCTAGGATGCTCATCAATGACCATAATGAAGGGTTCCGTTGGCCATGAGGACGTCCTGCCACCAAGTGAGTTGAAGATCATCGGCAATCGCAACTTTATTAATATGTACAAAGAGACCTTTTCTAACCTCCACAACTTTACGGATATCGGCATAGACCTCTTAAAACGTATACATTTGATCCTCTCAAAGGAACTCGTGCCAAACGCCGGTAACTTCAGACCCTATGATTTCCCTGACAAAAACGGTGTTACCTTCGATAATGGCAACTTTGACAGGGAGATATCGGATATGAGCTATGTCCTGTGGGAAACAGGGCAGAGCTTCCACAACATGGAATCTTTCATCTACGACCTCTCAAGATCATATTACATGTTCATAGGGATCCATCCATTTTGGGATTCCAACGGCCGCGTTGGGAAATGCTTCTTAAACCACATGCTCCTCAAAAAAGGCCTCCCCCCCATCAGCTTTAACACCTCCGAGGAGGTCGTTGCACTGCCTCGCTATGGCGGCAGCATGGAGGATATGTACAACTATATCAAAAAAAGGATCATGTTTGCAGTTGACGCATACTTTTATGAACGATGGAAATTAGAACACCTGGGGTTCTTAAATAAACAGATATATAATGTGTCCTTTGATTCGGGATTTTATTTCAGGCAGATAGATGACAGACCCCAGAGATTAGAGACCCACTTTATTGCATATGTTGTCAGTGTAAATGACCCTTTGTTTGCAGAGCTAACTGATCAGTGCCGCGTTGTCTTACACAACGAACATCTTTTACATAACATAAGCATCTACTGTGGTTTTACAGATAAGCAACGCGCCCCGTGGCACCACAGCTTTACCGTTAATCACAATATCTTTGTAAAGGAGGTGGCCACTGATATACCAGGCACCAGGGCATTCGACGTAGACTTCATTATAGACCTATACGATTATCATTACGATTATACCCACTTTAACTGTTGTGTCGCTTCACAGGAGGGCGGTTATATTTTTAATAACAAGGGTTTAAATTATTCTTATATCATCCAGAGGTAAAAAATGCAAGGATTTGCGGAAGAGTACTGTCATCCATCATACAAGTGGATAGGTCCCAGGCGATTTGTAACTAACGTACAGGGGTGGAAGATATCCAACTACCCCGGCGGTATAGGCTTTTCGTTTTACGATTACGAACACGGTAAGGCATTGAAGGTGCTTCTAAAGGTGAATAGAGAGGACGGTGTCTGTGAGTATTACCTGATGGATGCCTATCACAGCGGGCACTTTGGCGACAAATGGCAGAAGTGGCAGACCCATCAACTCCCACTCTTCCCCTACGAGGGGCCGCATGGCCGCATCTCAAACATCAAGTTCTCCTACATAATTCACAAGGATGGCCGCTCCATACCATCGTACTACGAATACAAATTTGCATCTATATATGAATTCCACAATGGAAGTATTGGAAACGCTGACTTCCATGACGAGTATTTTAAAACACCCAACCCCTATCGTACCTTTGAGGTTGACAGGGTGCAGGTGCAGGACGCCCTTGACAGGATCAACAACCTCTATGGCGATCTACCGATAAGGCCCTTTTTCACAAGAGGAAACACCTGGGATCCTAACCACCCCATCCACGAGATACACAAGCATATAGACTGGGTTATCGAGCGTAAGAAGAACGACCCGGAGGGACGGCACTTTATCCAAATGGCTATCTTTGACTTTGACAACTACCACGTGGCACAGCACCTTATCCATGCCGTCAACGTTGGTGTAGAGATCGAGTGTTTTGCCGATTGGCCTGCCGTAAGCCCAATGAATGTGACAGAAAACATTGCCAAGATGAGGCGGGCAGGTATCCCCATCTACGGTATTGTGAGAAACACCCCCTGTGATCCAACTCAGGGCATTGCCAGTATGCACACCAAGATCATTATCTTTGATGGTGAGGTGGTGCATTCAAGCTCCTACAACCTGCATTTTCATCTCTGGGGCGGCAACTGGGAAAACGGTCTTGTCTATTACTCGCCGGATTTTGTAACCCTGTACTCGAACATCTATCATGCCATAAGGGGCGGGGTAGTGCAGAGGTTAAACGTAAGTCCCGACAATCGCTATAATCTGTACTACAGCTTTGGCAGCAACTACACACCCTTTCGAGACTACTATCGGATGCAGGATGCCATCATCACGGAGATCAACAACGCCAAACACTCGATAATCGTCTCCATGTTTGATATAGGTTACCTCACCGGCGTTTCCTCATACGATAATCATGAGACGGATGTCATCACCGCCCTTATAAATGCACGCAATCGCGGCGTGTGGGTGAAGATCATACTCAACGGGATGATCTGTCACACGGGCGATCTTCCCCAGAGCTGGGACACTGCCAAGTGGAGGCCGTTAAAGGAACCCATTAAGCGTCTCAAGGACAACTGGATGGAGGTGGTCTTTGTCTACTACTGGGAGAGCATATACGCTCCGCTGCATCACAAGTTCGCTGTCTTTGACAACTACACGATCATCACGGAGTCCTGCAACTGGTACGTAGCCAGCCTGTACTCTGACGAGGTGCTGTCGGTGATAAGGGACGAGCGTGTCGCCAGGGACTTCACAGACGAGGCAAACAAGATATGCCAGAGCTTCCGTCTGGGGTATGAGTAGGATATAAAACCAAATACAAATAGGAGGCGCTCCGCCCCCCCCCACCCCCCCCCCCCCCCCCCGGGGCCCCTCCCCCCCCACATAA
>PEAB01000114.1 GCA_002753395.1 Nitrospirae bacterium MYbinv3
GCTCTTAGTATAATCCAGCTTACCTGTGAGCATGTAGATAATAGTCTTGGTTCCTTTTTATTTCGCATGGGTAACTAAACTTAAGGGTAGCGACCAACGGGAGCAGTAGTGCAATCTAAGCCTTGCCATTTATAGGCTTTCCCCCGAAAACAGTAGAGATTAAAGGGAACACGACAAGACTTAGCATTTCCCCTTCCCTACTGTCCAAGGTGGGGTTGCTAATCTTACCCACTCAAAGTTGGCAAGAGCCAAAATACTCTATTCTATACGTAGAGATTGTCTGTTTCATTGTTTGTTGTGCCCGTCAGGGCATGAGGGTTCTTATGCACCCATCCTTGATCTTGTAATGTGTAATATGATAAATTAAGACAGTAAGATTGATAATGAGTAGGGGTCAGGATTGATTGGGATATATCTCAAAAAGGCTCGAGAACAGGCCAATATCTCGTTAGAAGATATAGCAGTGAGGACAAGAATACGGTTTGAGTATCTACGTGCCCTCGAAGAGGAGGGTTTTGACAGATTACCAGCTGAGATATATACTAAGGGGTATATACAGGCATATTTAAAGGCTATTTCTCAAGACCCCAGGGAAGGTTTGCGGATCTATAACGAGCAGCTACATGGGGCTATAATAAAAGTATCAAGTGTACACGATACGGAGAAAAAGGGGTTCTTGCCGATAAAACACTTGCTATACGCTGTAATACTGTTGTTTATCGTTGCGGGGGCGTTTTTCCTTATTTATCAAAGACAAAATGTTAAATCCTTTCATGTAAAGCCTACTTTTTCAAAGCCAGCCATACTAAGTCAGAACAACAATAGCTATGCCTTGAACAACATCAAACCTGTTTCACCTTATGAAGGGGGTCAAAGGGTTATCACTGAGGATGTAACCCGCACAGCCCTTAAAACAACCATTGTTAAAGAAGCAGAATCATCAGTTGTTGCCCCCCAAAAGGACAAACATAACCTGAGCTTAGAGGTGCTTGAAGCGACCTGGATAAGCATTACCATAGACGACAAAGATAAACAGGCAATGATGCTCAAACCTGGTGATACCCCTCAATGGTCAGGAAACGATAACTTTAGCCTTAGATTAGGTAACGCCGGAGGAGTCAGGGTAAGCTTTGACGGTAAAGACCAAGGTATCCCCGGTAAGAGGGGTAGCGTCTTAACAGTCAACTATCACCAGTAGCAATATAATCGTCCTGAATATAGCTAAGGTAACACCAAAGGTGGCCATTGTAATTGTGAACTGGAATGGCCATACAGATACGATTGAGTGTCTACAGTCTCTCACAATGCCACGATGTAGCGCAAGTAGTGTGATTGTCGTGGACAACGGTTCTACAGACGGCTCGCCAGCCAAGATTGCACAGTGGGTCAGAGATACGGCGTCCGATTTTGTGGAGGTTATCACCTTAGAGAGCAACAAGGGCTTTGGGGTTGCTAATAATGTGGGCATGGAGCGGGCCTTTTCAGGTAACTCTGATTACGTGCTACTTCTCAACAACGACACAATAGTTACAGAGGGTTTTCTGTCAACTATGCTTGGAACGTTTGACACCCTCGATGACGCCGGTATCGTTGGCGGGCTGATCAGGGATTACTACAACAAGGACGATGTGTGGTTTAGCGGGGGACAGATTGACTACATAAGGGGTGCATTTTACCACAAACATAACGCCTGCTCTGGCTTACAGGTGTCTGATTTCATAACCGGCTGTCTTATGCTGATACCCCGCCATGTGTATCTTAAGGTCGGGGGGTTTGATGACATATACTTCCTGAACGTCGAGGACATAGACCTTTCCTGTCGAGTACAAGATGCCGGCTTCAGGCTATTTGTATGCTGTGACGCTGTCATATATCACAAGATCAGCGCCTCAATAGGCGGGTTATACAGTCAGCAGAATCAATACTACTTTCACAGAAACAGGATGCTGTTTTTCAGCAGGCGTCTAAGTGGTATAGGGAAGCGGCTGTTTTACGGGTTTCAGTTCCTTGCCGCCATACCAGCCTGGTTGGGGATACAACTGCTGCGACGCAACTTCAAGGCGATCATTGGAGCATTACAAGGATACTACGACTTCCTAAGAAGCCACACCGGGATTAGAGGGAGAAAGGGTAGCGTATAACGTGTGTGAAGTTAAAGACTATACTTTTGCGCTTTTTTGTAAACCAGCATTTTATGTAGCTCTTGAAAATAGATTCCCGCTTTCGCGGGAATGACAGCAAATAGTGTTTTTGGCTGTTCTATGCCTGCCCTTGACCTGAGCAGGGGTAAGCAGGAACCCAGAAAGTTCAAAACTATAGTTAAAGCATGTTTTCAAGGATAGTTTTAACCTTTGTCAGGAGTTCTTCTACTGATACCGGTTTTGAGATAAAGTTCAATTCCTCTTTTAACATGTCGTCCTTGCTCAACGCGTCAAATGTATGTCCACTGAGAAAGATCGCTTTTATTTTAGGGTTGTACGTCTTGATCTCGTTATAGGCCTCTTTACCGTTTTTTAGGGGCATCATAACGTCAAGGATAACCAGGTTGATGTCATCCTTGTTTTCAACAAACTTTTCTACGGCCTCTTTACCATCTACGGCCTCTATGATTTTGTATCCAAAACGCCTCAGTATCCTGACTGTTATATCCCTTACAAACTTGTCATCTTCTGCGATAAGTATCGTCTCGTTGCCTCCCTTTGGTTGTTGTTTAGGTTTCACAGGTTGGATAGCTGGAGTTGTTAGCGGCAGCAGAATGAGCAGCGACGTTCCTTCTCCGAATCTGCTTTGTACGTCTATATAGCCCCTATGCTGCTGAACAATCCCGTAAACGGCAGATAACCCAAGGCCAGTGCCTTTGCCAACCTCTTTGGTTGTAAAAAAGGGATCATAGATCCTCTCTATCATCTTTGTATCCATACCTACGCCAGTATCTGATACTTTAATCAGTGCATACGCAGTAGAGCTGCTAGCAACATGGTTTTTTATAATTCCATCATTTGACGCTGTCTGTCTTAACTCTAAAGATAGCGTCCCCCCATTGGGCATAGCATCCCTTGCGTTAGTGACCAGATTTACAAGCGCCATTTCAATATGACCTCTGTCGGCCAGTACCATTAGCTCGTTTTCTGCAATTAGCAGCTTAAATGTTATGTCATCTCTAAGAAGTTTTCTTAATATCTTTTCCATATCTTTTACTACGTCTACGATGTTTATTACAGTTAGGTTAACCGGCTGCTCCTTGCTGAAGATCAAAAGGCTCTTTGAGAGGTTAGACGCCCTTTCTGCACAGGCGTTGATATTGTCAATCAGCTCTATAGAGAAGGCGTCCTTTATATTTCTCTTTAGCAGATATAAATAGTTTGTTATCGCAAATAAGATGTTGTTGAATTCGTGGGCAATGCCTCCAGAAAGTTGTCCGATAGACTCCATCTTCCTGGCATGGAGCAGCTGCCCCTCAAGAGTCTTCTGCTGGGTTATATCAATAACACCCACCATTGACCCTAAATAATTACCGGAGTCGTCCCTGATTGGGGACATAACTATAGTCGTATACAGGATAGAGCCGTCTTTTCGTAAGAACCCACACTCTCGCTGTAAGGCCGTACCCTGGATTGAAAGGTTTAATTCGCTCTTGCAGGTCTCTACCCACTCTTGATACATAAATGAAAAGAAATCCTTACCTGTCATCTCCTCGATGCTGTAACCCAGCATCTGTGCCATCCTTGGATTTACTAAGGTGGTATTGCAGTCTCTATCTATAACCCAGATACCTGCATGTGATAGTTCAAAGAGCTGACGGTATTTTGTCTCAGACTCCTGCAGGGCGCTGGTGCGAAGTATGACCTTTTCTTCAAGCTCTTCCTTCAAACGTTTCAATAGGTTTTCAAGAACCTTGCGCTGTGTTATGTCTATGAAAGAGACATATACCCTTGACAGGGTCTCCTCATGGCCTGGAACCACACTCAGGTAGAGCATGAGCTGCCTGATGTTGCCTTCTAAGTCCCTAATGGGTATCTCAAGGTTAAAAGACGTCTTACCCTCTGCAAGGTCTATCATCTGTTCCTTAAATACCTCCATAGATTCCTTCGTAAAATAGGCAGGCAGGTTCCTGACGAGGTCTTCTTTACTGTCAACGTTAAAGAATCGAACACATTCGCTATTTGTGTCTAATAACTTGACCAGGGAGGCACAATAGTAAACGTCCTCAGGGTGGGTTTCAAAATACTCTCTGAAGTCCGTTACTGCCATAGACCGCAGATAATCAAAGTGTAGCTTTACGTCAGAGAAGTCTTCTTCCCATATAGGAACTGGGGAGTTTTCAAATAGCGCCCTGTACTTCTCCTCGCTTTTACGCAAATGGGATTCTATCTGTTTTCGCCCGGTGATATCCGTGGCAATGCCGCAAACACCTAAGGGCTCTGAATTTGAGTTAAACAGCGGAAACTTAATAGAGATATACGTATGCAGACCATCGTCCTGCGGTATGGTCTCTTCAAACGTTTGGGGTGTCAGCTTTTGCAGGATTACTATATCGTTTTGCCTGTTGTTTTCTGCAACCTCTTCAGGAAAAATATCGTGGTCAGTCATGCCGACAACTTTTTCTTTCTTTATATGAAATATCTGCTCATACTGCTTGTTTACAAGTAAGAACCTCCCAGTTGTATCCTTAAGGAATATTACGGTTGGTGAGTTGTCGATAATGCCCTGGATCTGATCTCTGGCCTCTTTTAATTTGCTTTCGTAGTTTTTACGCATAGTAATATCTCTAAAAACGCCTAATAGATGTACCTTGTTCTGTAACGTGATCTTTTGAGCAATGACCTCTACCCATACGCTAGAGCCATCACCTCTTGCCAATTCCCTTTCTACCGGAGATGTCGACTCTCCATGCCTTGCCTCCACGGCATGTCTCTTAAACGTCTGTTCTGCAGAACCCTCCTCTTCGTCATTTGGGACGAAGATGGAGTAATGGACACCAGTGATGGCCTCTTTCGGAACCATGATAAGGTTTGAAGCCGCTGGGTTGACATCCACAATGATCCCTGTCTCGATATCTGCAATAAACATGGCATCAGGAGTGCCGTTAAAGATATTTCTAAAGCGAGCCTCACTTTTTTCTAACTCTAGTCTGGTCTCTCGTCTATGTAAGGCAAATACACCGGCGATAGATATTATAATAATAACTAACAGCATAGATAAGACGTCCTTAAGGATCTCCCGTTTAACGGTTGAAAGACTCACAAGTATCTGCAAACGCCAGTTATTGTCAGGAAAATGTGTACTTACTAAGAGGTATTCATGGTCTTCGTTGCCGGTTTGCCACTGAGCGTCTGACTGGGATGGCTTGCCAAGGGTAACAAACGTCATGTCCCCCTTTTTAATCTCTTTTGCTATTGGCAACGGGGTTAAGCTCTTCGTGTTGTACTGCCTGCTATCTTTTATCTCCTGCATGGTTTTCTCAGGCAACTTGCCAATGGTATGAAACAGATATCTTTCATAGTTTGAGGCAGATATTACATTGTTATTATCTACAATAAGTACAATTGTATTCGTTGCATTATAATTAGGTTTAAAGATATCCAGGCTGTATTTAATTACAACCACACCAACGATCTCATCGCCATGTCTTACTGGATGAGATGCATAATAACCAGGCTTTTTACTTGTAATCCCTATTGCAATTTCGCTGTATGTCTGCCCCATAACAGCATATTTAAAGTAATTCCTAAAACCATAGTGCTTGCTGATAAAGCTGTCTGAGCTGTCATAGTTGCTTGACGCTATTGTTAAGCCATACTTATTCAGTATATAACTTACAGCAGACCTGTTTGTCTTGTTAAATTGTGCTAGGTAGACATTCATTGCATCAGAATCAATAGGATCCTTACAATACTCGATTACATGAGGGGTTTGTGAGAGGACTGCAGGGGGTATGGAAAAACTGCTTATCTTGTTTGAGATGTAATGGTTATAGACATTTAAATGTTCTAACGCATGTGCATGAAGATCCTTTATCGCTGCATCTCTTGACCACATAACCGTTAACGTCAGAGAAAACAGCGTAGCTATAAACATAAGGACAACGAAATGATACAGCCTTAAGTGCATAGCTGCATTGCCCTTCCTAATAATGAAGATAGTCCTCTTGACATTAATAGTCATATCTTTCCTTCATAATCACCTTCCTAAAAGGGTATCCTGTAATTATAACATTAATGTTGCGAATTCTGATTTGGTTAATAGACTCAGGGTGCAAAAGAAAAACATGGGGATTAAGAATATTTACGAGGTCAAGGGGGCTGGCCCCCTTGCGAGGGGGTCTGAGGGGGAGCAGAGCTCCCCCTTCTATTTCTTTTATTTTCTGTACACAAAGGCCTATGTATGTGTTAAAATCTATATTGAGATGTCCATAGTAGAAATAATCAGGGATCAGTTAAACGCCTGCCTGCCTGCTGCATTGCCGCGCGTGTTTAACCTAAAGGGCAGTCTGCTGCCGCTCTTTCTTACAATGGTTGAGACTCCATACATCCTCGTAACCAAGACCGAGGACGAATGCCTGCGCATACTCGAACAGTACTGGTTCTACGCAGAGATAAATGGCAAACACCCGCTGGTGTACTTTCCTGATGCTCAGGACGCTGCAAACTCAGGCAGACAGGTAGAGATAATCGTCAACAACCAACACCACCCCTCCCTCATAACCACTCTCGAAACGCTCAAAAAACCCCTCAGTACACCCGATGAACTCCGCTCACAGACGTTGGTGCTCAAAACGGGCAGCGAGATATCCCGCGAGGACGTGGTGGAGATACTGCAAACGTGTTTTGGCTACAAGAGGGTTGCAATGGTGTTGCAGCAGGGTGAGTTTAGCCTGCGCAACTACATCCTCGACCTATACCCGCCCTCTATGGAAATGGCTGTGAGGGTTGAGTTCTTTGGCGATGAGATAGAGTCGATACGGTTCTTCTGTGTCGATACGCAACGAACGGTTAGAAACGCCTACGAACTGACACTCTTGCCCATCCAACAGGCACAGGGCAGGGCGTTCCTCTTTGACGTGTTTAAGATAGAGCGCATCTTTTTTATGGACGAAGTAGCAGTTGATGCAGCTTCCTTTATAGATTCAAACAGGCAAATGCTGCCACAAACGATTTTATCAAGGGTGCCATTTGAGGGTGAGGGAGTTGATGCCGGCTCAATCTCGATGTCCGGGCAGGGCGTCCTTTTAGAAGACAGACCTTCAATCACCACACTGCCACAGACGATCCAGATGCTGGCACAGAAACACCACATCGTAATCGTGTGCTCAACGACGGCACAGGCCGAGAGACTGAAAGACCTCTTTGCCGAGTCAGCCATACCGGTTGCCATCATCAAGCACGAGGCAATCAAGCATTTTGACGGCAACATCCTTATAACGGTGGGACATCTCAACCTGGGGTTGTTTATAGAAGGTCTTCTGGTGCTGACCGAGCGGGAGCTGTTTGGCGATACCTCTAGGCACAGGTCACTACGCAAGGCAACCCTCACCGATATAGTGCGCAGGATGGATGATCTCAACGTTGGGGACTGTGTGGTGCACGAGGACCACGGCATAGGCGTGTTTGAGGGATTGAGGAAGGAGACGATAGAGGGGTTTGTCTCTGACATGCTGATTGTAAGGTATGCAGATGAGGCAAGGTTATATATTCCGGCACACGGCATAGGGGTTTTAAAGAAGTACTACGCCCATGAGGGGGCTATCCCCAGGCTCGACAGGCTTGGGGGTAAGACCTGGCAAAAGGCCAAAAAGAAGGTCAAGGGCAAGGTACAGGAGCTTGCTGCTAAGCTCATAAGGCACTACGCCGAGCGGGGTATGGTAGAGGCCGAGGCCCTCTGTGCTGATGGCCCCGTTCACACCGAGTTTGACAACTTCTTCCCTTACGAACCCACACCCGATCAGATATCAGCGGTTACGGATATAAAGCGGGAGATGGAATCCCCCACACCAATGGACAGACTCCTGTGCGGGGACGTGGGCTACGGTAAGACGGAGGTGGCCATGCGCGCGGCCTTCAAGGCGGTCTACGATGGCAGACAGGTGGTAATCCTCGTGCCTACAACCATACTGTGCGAGCAGCATTACCTGAACTTCAAAGAGCGTTTCTCTCCATTTCCAGTCAGTATTGATTATATAAGCAGATTTAAGCCGACCAGCAAGATAAATGAGACACTCAGGAGGCTTGCAAAGGGAGAGATAGACATCATAATAGGGACGCAGGGGCTGTTGAGGAAGGACCTGGAGGTGCCAGCCTTAGGGCTTTTGGTAATAGACGAGGAGCACCGCTTTGGTGTTGCCCAGAAGGAACGTATCAAGGAGATGAAGAAGGGCACTCACTGCCTGAGCCTCAGTGCCACACCCATACCAAGGACGTTACAGATGGCCCTCTCCGGTATATGGACAATGAGCACGCTTCAAACCCCGCCGGAGGATCGGCAGGCGGTGCGCACCATTATCTGTTCGTTTAACAGTGACGTGCTTAAGGAGGCACTCCAGAGGGAGTTTGACCGTAACGGTCAGGTGTTCTTCGTTCACAACCGGATTGCGGATATTGAAAAGCTGGCCGCCCAGGTAAAGACCCTTGTGCCCAAGGCCACCATCGCCGTTGCCCACGGGCAGATGAACGAACGAGAGCTAGAGGACATCATGGTGCGCTTTATAAAGCACGACTTGGACGTTCTGGTATCAACGTCGATCATTGGTTCGGGCATAGACATACCCTCGGCAAACACGATAATCATAAACCGTGCTGATATGATGGGGCTGGCCGACCTGTATCAGTTGCGGGGACGTGTGGGGCGCAGTAACGTTAGGGCCTACGCGTACATGTTTATTCCGGGAGAGGATATGATCACGGAGGAGGCCAAAAAACGTCTGACAGCCCTTCAGGAGTTAAGCTACCTTGGGGCGGGTCTTAAGCTGGCTATGAAGGATATGGAGATACGCGGGGCTGGCAACATACTTGGCGCTCAACAGTCAGGGCATATCTACGACGTAGGGTTTGACACCTACATGGATATGCTCCAGGAGGAGATCGCCCAACTTCGTGGTTTGCCAATAGAGCGGGAGACTGAGCCGCTTATCGATTTGAGGGTCGAGGCCATCATCCCCGATGTGTACGTAGAGGATGTCACGCTGAGGCTCAACTTCTACAGGCGCATAGCCCTGTCAAAGACGGAGGATGAGCTTTTTGGTCTT
Organism: Nitrospirae bacterium MYbinv3; assembly: GCA_002753395.1. Classification (GTDB taxonomy): domain Bacteria; phylum Nitrospirota; class Thermodesulfovibrionia; order Thermodesulfovibrionales; family Magnetobacteriaceae; genus Magnetobacterium. The sequence goes on from PEAB01000114.1 coordinate 9,242, forward strand.
CAGGATGAGATGAACGATCGTTTTGGCCGCCCGCCTCAGAGGCTCATAAACCTGTTTAGTATTATGAGGTTAAAGCTCCTGTGCAGGAAGGTTAAGGCGAGCTCTATAGTATTCCAAAACGGGTACATATTTGTTGGTTTTGCGGAGGAAGACGTCCCGTCCTTTGAGCGGCTCTCGGATGTTGAAACCAAGAGCAAACAGAAGATACGGTACAGTCAGAAGGGGTTTGAGGTCGTCATAAAGCACACAGAGCAGACAGG